>CABURG010000095.1 GCA_902493835.1 uncultured Collinsella sp.
CTCAAGGAGCAGGGCAACCCCGAGAACTTTGACGAGTTCTCCGACGAGGAGCCGCTGACCCCCGAGGAGATCGCCTCTGGCATCGTCGACATCGAGGAAGAGTGCAAGGACGAGAAGCAGCTCCGCACGGACGCCTTCAACGCCTTCATGAAGCTCAGCGAGCGCGACCTCATTTCCGATGAGCCGCTGTTCCGCGAGATGACTCGCTACTACTCCATGTACTTCAAGGGTGGCATGGGTGCCGAGGCCGTCCGCGACCTGCTCGCTGCCATCGACCTCCCCTCCGAGGCCGAGAAGCTCAAGGCCATCATCGCCGACGAGGACTCCCAGAAGCAGAAGCGCGAGAAGGCCGTCAAGCGCCTCGAGGTCGTTGACGCCTTCCTGAAGGGCGGCAACAGCCCCGCGAACATGATCCTGGATGTCATCCCGGTCATTCCGCCCGATCTGCGCCCGATGGTCCAGCTCGACGGCGGCCGCTTCGCCGCGTCCGACCTCAACGACCTGTACCGTCGCGTGATCAACCGTAACAACCGACTCAAGCGCCTGCTCGACCTGGACGCCCCTGCGATCATCGTGAACAACGAGAAGCGCATGCTCCAGGAGTCCGTGGATGCCCTGTTCGACAACGGCCGTCGTGGTCGCCCGGTCTCTGGCCGTGGCGGTCGCCCGCTCAAGTCGCTCGCCGAGGCCCTCAAGGGCAAGCAGGGTCGTTTCCGTCAGAACCTGCTGGGCAAGCGTGTCGACTACTCCGGCCGTTCGGTAATCGTTACCGACCCCAAGCTGCTGCTGCACCAGTGCGGTCTGCCCAAGACCATGGCGCTGGAGCTCTTCAAGCCCTTCGTCATGAAGCGCCTGGTCGAGCTTGGCAAGGTCGAGAACATCAAGGGCGCCAAGCGCGCTATCGACCGCGGTGCCACCTTTGTGTGGGACATCCTCGAAGAGGTCATCGACGGCCGCGTCGTGCTGCTCAACCGTGCACCGACCCTGCATCGTCTGTCCATCCAGGCCTTTGAGCCGGTGCTGGTCGAGGGCAAGGCTATCCACCTACACCCGCTGGTCTGCTCGCCCTTCAACGCCGACTTCGACGGCGACCAGATGTCTGTCCACGTGCCGCTGTCCAGCCAGGCTCAGGCCGAGGCTCGCGTGCTCATGCTCTCTGCGAACAACCTGCGCTCGCCGGCATCCGGCAAGCCGGTTAACATCCCTTCGCAGGACATGATTATCGGTGTGTACTACCTCACCCAGGTCCGCGAGGGTCTGCCGGGCGAGAACCACGTGTTCGCCAGCTTCGACGACGCGCTGCACGCCTATGACTGCCGCTCCGAGGTCGACATGCAGGCCAAGATCCAGGTCCGCGTGTCCGCTTCCGATGCCAACGTCATCAATGAGGACGGCACCCGTATCTTCCGCGTCAAGAACGGCAAGAACGAGTTCGTCGACTACGACGTCACCGGCAACAAGACCGCTCGCTTCGAGACCTCTATCGGCCGCATCATCTTCAACCGCCAGTGCCTGCCCGAAGACTACGAGTTCATGAACTACAAGATGGTCAAGGGCGACGTGGCCAAACTGGTTGCCGACTGCTGCGATCGTTACCCCGAGGCCAAGGTCGGCCCGATCCTCGACGCCATCAAGTACTCCGGCTTCCACTACGCTACCCGCGCCGGCCTCACCATCTCGGTGTGGGACGCTCTCATCCCTGATGAGAAGCAGGAGCTGCTCGACCGCGCCCAGGCTAACGTCGACCAGATCAACGAGTACTTCGAGGAGGGCTTCATCAACGAGACGGAGCGCCACATCGAAGTCGTTAACGAGTGGACCGCTTGTACCGACAAGGTCGCAGCGCTCATGCTCGACTTGTTCGACGAGGAAAACCCGCTCTACATGATGGCCGACTCCGGCGCCCGTGGTTCTAAGACCCAGCTGCGTCAGCTCGGCGGCATGCGTGGCCTGATGGCAGACATGTCCGGCGAGACGATCGACCTTCCCATTAAGGCGAACTTCCGCGAGGGCCTGCTGCCGCTCGAGTACTTCATTTCGACCTACGGCGCCCGTAAGGGCCTGGTCGATACCGCATCCCACACCTCGGACTCTGGTTACCTGACCCGTCGTCTGGTCGACGTGGCCCAGGACGTCATCGTCCGCGAGGAGGACTGCGGTACGCACGAGGGCGTCACCTACAACCTCATCATCCCCGGCACCACTGACCTCAACACCGACCTCGTCGGCCGTTGCTTCATCGAGGACGTCGTGGCTCCCGACGGCACCGTGCTCTTTGAGCAGGACGGCTACATCGAGAAGGTCGCCGACATCCAGAAGATGGTCGATGCGGGCCTTAAGAAGGTCAAGCTCCGCGCGCTGCTCACCTGCCGCTCCAAGTACGGCGTGTGCCAGAAGTGCTACGGCTGGGATCTTTCCACCCGTCGTCCGGTCGCCATCGGTACCGCGGTCGGCATTATTGCCGCCCAGTCCATCGGCGAGCCCGGTACGCAGCTTACGATGCGTACCATTCACTCCGGCGGCGTCGCTGGCGTCGACGATATTACGCAGGGTCTGCCTACGGTCAGCCGTATGTTCGATATCGTCGGCAACGTCAACGAGAAGATTCTGGGTCGCGAGGCCGAGCTGGCTCCGTACTCCGGTCACCTCTCGATTAAGCCCGAGAAGTCCGAGTACGTGCTGACGCTCACCGACTCCGAGGACCACACCCGTGTCCTCGACGAGCGTCGCGTCCCCGCTTCGGTGCGCTTCATGCCCGAGATCGAGGACGGCTGCGAGGTTCGCGCCGGCGACCAGATCACCAAGGGCTTCGTCAACTTCCGCAACCTGCGCAAGCTGACCGACATCGAGTCGACGATGCACACCTTCGTCGAGAGCGTCAAGGACGTCTACACCAGCCAGGGCGTCGACCTGAATGACAAGCACATCGAGGTGCTCGCACGTCAGATGCTGCGTCGCGTTCAGATCACCAACCCCGGCGACTCCAAGTACCTTCTTGGTCAGTACGTCGACCGCTACGAGTTCGCCGACGAGGTCGAGCGCGTTGCCCGTCTGGGCGGTCAGGCCCCCGTGGCCGAGCCCGTCATCCTGGGTACGCTCAAGGTCGCGTCCAACATCGACTCCTGGCTGTCGAGCGCTTCGTTCATCCGTACCGCCGGCGTCCTTACCGAGGCTGCCATCGAGGGCAAGGTCGACCACCTGCTCGACCTTAAGTCCAACGTCATCGTCGGTAAGAAGATCCCGGCCGGTACCGGCCTCAAGCCGTACGCCAACGCCAAGCTGACGTATCGCACGGCCGACGGCTACGTGGACATCGACGGCCCGGCTTCGCCCAACGCCAAGTCGCTGCCCGAGTGGGCTCCTGTGGAGCTCAAGGACCTGGACGAGCAGCTCCCGCAGCAGCTCGACTGGGCCGGCTACGACGAGTTCGGTGGTGCTGACGGTTCGTTCACCCGCAACGGCCACACCATCTCCGCCGAGAAGGCTCGTCTGTACCTGTTCGACGACCTGGGCGTGTCGCAGCGCTGGACCAACAAGTTCAGCGAGGTTGGCATCGAGACGGTCGGCGACCTGGTTGGCAAGTCCGAGGAGGATCTGCTGCGCATCGATGGCATCGGTGCCAAGGCGATCGAGGAGCTCCGTGACGGCCTCGAGGCCCACGATCTGCTCTACATCCTCGAGAACAACGACGACGTTGCCGACGAGGAAGACCTCTCGCAGCTGCTGCAGATGGTCTTTAGCCCCGACGGTCCGGACGATATCCTGCTGGGTACCTCCGCTCCGACGCATCACGCCGACGCCGACGAGGAGCTCCTGGGCGCCCCGATCGACGACAAGAAGGCTCCCGCCAACGGCGCGATCAACGAGGACATGGCTTCTCTCGATGAGCTGCTCAACCAGCTCGTGGACACCGATGACGCCGAAGAGGCCAAGGACAACGACGAGGAATAATTTCCTAGTACGTTAACCGCCCTTCCAAAGACCCGTTTCCCAACAGGGAAGCGGGTCTTTTTTGGTGAAAAAAACCTGCCAAAAAGGGACGGGTTTATTTTGGTAGGTTTTTTCCTGCTTGAATTTGAAACATTCTGTTCGGTCAAAGCGTATCTATGGTGAGGGCCTCATCGAGAACCATTAACGTCACCGGGAGGTGATTATGGAAGAACAAGCTTTTAGACAGGCGGTTGAAGATCACAGGGATGTCGTGTTTCGAATCGCATTGACGTATCTGCGCGATCGTGCCGATGCCGACGATATTGCCCAAGACGTCTTTCTTAAGTTGCTTAAAAGCGATGGAAACTTTGAAAGTTGGGAACATCTTCGTCGATGGCTTATCCGGGTCACGATCAATGAATGCAAATCGCTCTTTCGAAAGCCATGGAGGCGTGTGGAGGATATTGAGAACCTGGCCGATTCGCTTTCGACGGCGCAGGAGGAGACCAAGGCGGTCCTGTCAGACGTTATGCGACTTCCGGAGCGATTCCGTGTTCCCATCGTGCTCTATTACTATCTGGGCTTTTCGACCTCAGAGATTGCCGAGTTACTGCATGTGCCAGCCGCGACCGTTCGAACGCGTTTAGCTCGCGGTCGATCGAAGCTCAAATTCATCCTAGAGGAGGGCGACCGTGAAATCCAATCAAATCAAGCAGGCCTTCGAGTCCGTCCAAGCCGATAGCGATCTTGCTGACCGTGTTCTATATGCCGCTGCTGGTGAGCCGCTTCGCCGAAAGGGTCACGCGAAGCCTCTGTATGTTGCCGTAATCGGATGTCTTGCCGGAGTGTTGGCGACCGGAGGGGTCGCCTACGCCGTTGTCAATTCCGGCTATTTTGCCTCAGCCTGGGGAAACCACGGCAACGGGGATTCCATTACCTGGACTAATGGCGGCTCATCGGGGACTAAATACACCTACACCAGAGAGTTTGGTGATGGTATCGCGCCCCAAAGCCTGGAGGGCACAGTCCAGAAGGTTAATCTGTCCGTCGAGGGTAACGGCTATACGCTTGATATCCATGAGATGGCTATCGATAAAAACGGTTGCGGTGCCGTGACGTTTACGCTGTCCAATCCAAATGGCGTTAACTACTACAAGCCGGCAGCAGAGACAGGAGAACTTGTTCTCTATGGTGAAGAAGAACAAGGCATCGGCACGCCCAGCATGAACTTCGGCGAGGAATGGGCTGACACACGCTGCACCATTGATAAGGACACATCAAGCGATACTGTCATTAATGGCACGATGTACTTTGCCTCGTGGGATCGCGAGCGAGATTTGGGACATGCGATCACCTGGAATATCAGCTGGACGGAGGGCAAAGGTGAGGATGCGAAGGTGATCGAGGTATCGACGCCAGAGTTTAGCGTTGGAGCGTACGTCGATACTAAGGAACTCCGCTCCGATGACTCGCCTCTCGAGATCAGTCCGTTTTCCATCCAGACGCATATCGATGATCTGGGCTATGAAGCAGTTGATCATAAACTGACCGTCACCTACAAAGATGGATCGGAGCAGATTATCGAAGATGACGACGCAGGGGTGTTCAACTTCTATGTTTCGCTGGCGCGCAATAGCGGAGAGAACAACTGGGTGCCAACGAAGTTGATCGATGTCGACCAAGTGGTCTCAGTAACGCTTGAGGGCACGAGGTGCACGTCAACAGGAGAGACCGAAACAGAAGTACCCTTTACCATCGTCTATTCGTAAGATTTGGGGCCGCTTCTTACTAGGGGAAGCGGCCTCTTTTGCGGTAAATGGGCGGTTAAAGCGAGCGGTATTCGTCTGAATTTCGGAAGTATGCGGCAAAATCTTGATAGGCCGCCCGGACCGGGAATCCGCCCACGCGCACAGAAGGGGATTCCTTTTGTGTAGGCTTTGCGGAAATATGCCCATTTTGGGATACGCCCGGCGGCGTGGTCTGTTGACGGCACAGCTAACGCCACGTATCCTATCGAACTGCGTGTTTCGTAGGGGGATGCTGACCCCTCGATTCAAGCCGTTGCACTTTACAGAAAGCTGGAATCATTCGAGAAGGAGTACGCTTTGCCTACTATTAACCAGCTGGTTCGCCAGGGCCGTCGTTCCGTGCCCAAGAAGTCCAAGAACGCTGCTCTGCAGCACAACTCCCAGAAGCGCGGCGTGTGCACCCGCGTCTTCACCACGAGCCCCAAGAAGCCGAACTCGGCTCTTCGTAAGGTTGCCCGTGTTCGCCTCGTCAACGGCATCGAAGTTACTGCTTACATCCCGGGTGAGGGCCACAACCTGCAGGAGCACTCCATCGTGCTCGTCCGCGGCGGTCGTGTCCGTGACCTCCCTGGTGTCCGTTATCACGTCATCCGTGGCGCCTACGACGCTGCTCCGGTCCAGAACCGTATGCAGGCCCGTTCCAAGTACGGTGCTAAGCGCCCCAAGGCTAAATAAGCCAGATAACGTTTTGATACTTTCGCCGTGTGCCGCCTAAGCGCCGCACGGTAGACACTTAAGGAGATTTCACATGCCGCGTCGTGCAGCAGCTAATCGTCGTGAGGTTCAGCCTGACGCCGTTTACAACAACCGCCTGGTGACTCAGCTCATCAACAAGGTCCTTCTTGACGGCAAGAAGGCCACCGCTGAGCGCATCGTTTACACCGCTTTCGAGATCGTTGCCGAGAAGTCCGAGGGTGGCGACGCTCTCGCTACCTTCAAGAAGGCTATGGACAACGTCAAGCCCACGCTCGAGGTTAAGCCCAAGCGTGTCGGTGGCGCTACCTATCAGGTCCCGATGGAGGTCAACTCCCGTCGTTCCACCGCTCTGGGTATCCGCTGGATCGTCAACTTCTCCCGCGCTCGC
>CABURG010000096.1 GCA_902493835.1 uncultured Collinsella sp.
AGATGGTGTAGTGCGACGTGACGTGCCAGCCGATTTGCTCGGATGCCTTGGCGTCGAGCTGGGCATCGAAGGGGAGTGGTACGTCGATGACGCGGCTGCACGAGGTACAGATGATATGCGCATGCGGGTCGATCGTGCGATCGAAGCGGCTGCCGCCCGGCGTCTTGATGGAGAGAATCTCGCCGGCGTCGGCCAAGAGATTGAGGTTGCGGTAGACCGTGCCGCGGCTGATTTTGTCATCCTGCGCGAGCACGACGTTGTAGATTTCGTCGGCGGTGGGATGGTTATAGCTTTGGCGCACGGCGTCAAGAACCAGCTTTCGCTGCCTGGTATTCCTTCTTTGCACCGCCATGCGCCTCGCCTCTTTTCTATCAACGGTCGTAGGTAAATGATACCGTATTTAGCACACAATACTAATAACGAGGCGTGAAACCGTCTTCATTGGCAAGTGGGGCTCGGGCCTGGGCGTCTACGAGGCGAAAACGCGTTCCCATACGCTCGTAGGAGGCATGAAGCGCCTCGAGATGAGATAGGATATTTGCCGGAGCCCCCTGTATCTCCATCTCGACTGAGCCGTCTTCCATGTTACGCACCCAGCCGGTGAGCGCGCGTGCCTGCGCGAGGTTGGTGTTGGTAAAGCGAAAGCCAACGCCCTGGACTTGCCCCGCCCAGCGCAGGAAATAGCGCAGGGGAGTGTCTTGAGTGGCCTCGTCGCTTGCGAGCACAGTAAGCCTGCGGCGCAGCTCGAGCTCGACGTTTGATGGTTTTTGAGGCTCTCGACTGCCGCCGGTGACGCTGGAGAAGAACGTATCGAAGAGGCCCATAGCTATGCCTGCTTGCCTGCGTCGGCCGGGAAGGTTATGCCGGCCTGCTGGCGCACGGCATCCATGATGCGCAGTGAGACGAGTGTGACATCGCGGTAGTGGCCAAGCTCGTGGCGTCCCGCCGGGGTCTCCCAAATCTCTTCCTTAACGTTATCGATGCCGCCGATGGCGGTGATAAAGTCTGTGAGTTCGTATTCCATAGTGTTGCTCGATTTGGGCAGGTCGAGCACGCGGCCGTTGTCTCCCTGTTCGCGCGGTGCCTCGGTCGCCGAGCCGCGTACGACGTCGCCGCGATAGTCGATGCGGACGTTGCGGGGCGTGGACAGATGGTCGATCTGGATAGTGCCACGCTCGCCTTCGATCTGCGAGGGCAGCAGGTCATTCGTAATTTTGGAGTGCGCGAGCTCGACGGAGATACGGCCACCGCCGTAGCTGGCGAGGATGGAACCGCAGCCATCGATGGGGCCGTGCGTGAGCTGTCGCGTGGTGGGATCGAGCAGAGTGGTCATGCTCGTAAGGCCGGAGGGCATGCCAAAGATCTCGACCATGGGCTCGACGGTATAGACGCCAATGTCCATGAGGGAACCCGATGCCATATTGCAGTCGAAGATATTGGTGGCGCGTCCCGCGAGAATCTCGTTGTAGCGCGAGGAATACTTGCCAAAGCGCAATGAGGCGCGGCGGATGGGGGCAATCTCGCCCAGGGCGTCCTCGATGGCGTGGAAGGCGGGATCGTGGAGGGGACGCATGGCCTCGAGGGCCACGACACCTGCTGCCTCGGCAGCGCGGAAGACTTCCAGCGCCTGCGCTTCGGTGGCGCAGAAGGGTTTCTCGACGATGACGTGCTTGCCACCGGCGATGCAGGCAAGGGCCTGCTCGTAGTGGAGCGCATTGGGGCTGCCGATGTAGACGGCGTCGACGTCGGCGGCGGACGCAAGCTCGTCAAGTGCGGTGAAGTTACGCTCGCCGCCGTGTTCGGCGGTAAAGGCGGCGCCGCGCTCGGCATCGCGCGAGAGCGTGCCCACAAACGCGGCTTGGTCGTTGGCGTTGACGACCTGGATAAAGTCGTCGGTAATCATGGATGTGCCGATGGTCGCTATACGCAGCATGTATCCCCCTCGTGCCGTTCGGTTTACAGGATGAGTGTAGCGCGAGGGGGCAGGAAATAGCGTGCGAAAACGCCGTTACAGGTCGCTCTCGTTAAAGCCGGTATCGATATCGAGGTTGCTGCCGTCGGCCGCCGTGGTGGCGAGCTCATCGCAGCGTTCGTTGAGCTCGTGGCCGGCGTGACCCTTAACCCAGATGAACTCAACCTTGTGCTTGCTTTTGGCGGTGAGTAGGCGCTCCCACAGGTCGCGGTTCTTGACGGGCTGCTTGTTGGCGGTTTTCCATCCGCGCTTTTTCCAGCCGTCGATCCAGTGCTTGTTAAAGGCGTTGACGACGTACTGCGAATCGGAATGGACCTCGACCTCGCAGGGGCGGTTAAGTGCCTCGAGCGCCACGATGACCGCCATGAGCTCCATGCGGTTGTTGGTGGTCTTGGCGTAGCCGCGCGAAAGCTCGGAGGTGAAGGTCTTGCCGGCGGGGTTGGTGTATTTGAGCACGGCGCCGTAGCCGCCGCGTCCCGGATTTGATCGGGCCGAGCCGTCGGTATAGATGATGACCTTCACGGGCTTCCTTTCGTTGGGTACGTTTCGTGTGAGTGACCATTGTAGCGCCATGCCCGCCGGGGGCTAGCAATCTACGATTTCTACCCCGTCTTCCGACAGTTAGTTGGCATGGATGATGCGGTTGAGCTCGTCGAGGTATTGCTGCAAGAGGGGAGAGGGCTTGCGCTCGTCGTGCATGATATAGCCTACGTGCATCGTTGGGGCGTCTGCTAACGGGATCGATGCCATACCCCATTGCATTTCATTGGAGAGGACACCGGTCGACAGGGTGTAGCCGTTCGACGTGATAAGTAAGTTAGTAAGTGTTCCGCGGTCCGAGATTCGTATGTTGCGGTCGCAAGGGATATAGCTAAAAGGTTCCTCGGCGTAATAGAAGGAGTTTGAGGCCCCCTGTTCAAAGCTGTAGCGCGTATATGGTGTGAGGTCGGCAAGGGACAGCTGCGGGCGGCGGGCAAGCGGGTGGCGCTCGCTAACGAAGACGTGGACCGTCGCGTCGAATAGGGGATGGAAGCTCGCGCGCGCATCGGCAAAAGCCTTCTGCAGAACGCGGGCGTTAAAGTCGTCCAGATAGAGGATGCCGATGTCGCTGCGAAATGCGCGGACGTCATCGATGATCTGCGATGTGGTGGTCTCGCGCATGATGAACTCGAACTTGCTGTCGCGGCAGCGCTCGACTACGTTGACAAAGGCCTCGACCGAAAAGGCGTAGTGCTGGGCGGAAATGGCGAGGCGGGCTTGCGGGGTACCGCCGTCCTCGTAGCGGGCCTCGAGCATGTCGGCCTGCTCTACGACCTGGCGTGCATAACCCAAAAGCTCGGTGCCGTCGTTGGTGAGTGCAACACCGCGGCTAGAGCGCGTAAAGATTTCGATATGAAGTTCCTGTTCCAGGCTTTTGACGGCGTTTGAGATGTTGGACTGAGCGGTATAGAGGCGCTGAGCTGCGGCGTTGATTGAGCCGGACTCTGCCACGGCAATCAGAAAACGAAGCTGCTGAAGGGTCATCGACGCCATCCTTTCGATTGCTATCTATAAAACCGATAACAGGTTAGCGCTTTTAAGTGATTGACCGAGCGAAACAATGCTCGTACTATTCAAAACACACAAAGGCGGTAGGTAATTAAACCGACCACGGAACCGGGATGCGAAAGGAGGCCCGCATATGAATTGCTTACCAAGACGAATGCCGGGCTCCTGTTTGCGCCCGTCGGCGTGATCAGGAGACAGCGACTTACTTCTCTCTAATTTATTTACTTTTGTTCGATCAAGGAGATCATCATGAGCCAGTTCATCAACAACCCCGAGCACACCTTTGGTTTCGATACCCTGCAGCTTCACGTTGGCCAGGAGAGCGCCGATCCCGCATCCGACTCCCGCGCCGTGCCTATCTACCAGACCACGAGCTATGTGTTCCGCAACTCCCAGCACGCCGCCGACCGCTTTGGTCTTGCCGACGCCGGTAACATCTACGGCCGTCTGACCAACTCCACCCAGGGCGTCTTCGAGGACCGTATCGCCGCACTCGAGGGTGGTGTGGCAGGTCTTGCCGTCGCCTCCGGTGCTGCTGCCATCACCTATACCCTGCAGGCTCTTGCCCAGGCCGGTGACCACGTGGTGGCTCAGAAGACCATCTACGGTGGCTCCTACAACCTGCTGGAGCATACGCTCTCCCAGTTTGGCGTCGAGGCCACCTTCGTCGATGCCCACAACCTGGACGAGGTCGAGGGCGCCATCAAGGACAACACCACGGTCATCTATCTCGAGACGCTCGGCAACCCCAACTCCGACATCCCCAACATCGACGCCATCTCCGAGATCGCCAAGAAGCACGGTCTGCCGGTTGTCGTCGACAACACCTTCGGCACCCCGTATCTGTTCCGTCCGCTGGAGCATGGTGCCAACATCGTCGTCCATTCCGCAACCAAGTTCATCGGCGGCCACGGCACCTCGCTGGGCGGTGTGATCGTCGACGGCGGTAACTTCGATTGGAAGGCGAGCGGAAAGTACGCCCAGATCGCTGAGCCCAACCCCTCCTACCACGGCGTCTCGTTTGCCGAGGCTGCCGGTCCCGCCGCCTTCGCAACCTATGTTCGCGCTATCCTGCTGCGTGACGAGGGCGCCTGCATCAGCCCGTTCAACGCCTGGGTCCTGCTCCAGGGCACCGAGACCCTGTCGCTGCGCGTTGACCGCCATGTCGAGAACACCAAGAAGGTCGTTGAGTTCCTGACCGGTGACAGCCATGTCGCCAAGGTGAACCACCCGAGCCTGCCTGAGCACCCCGATCACGAGCTCTATCAGAAGTATTTCCCCAACGGCGGTGCCTCGATCTTTACCTTTGAGATTAAGGGTGGCCAGGAGGCGGCTTGGAAGTTCATCGATCATCTGCAGGTGTTCTCGCTGCTTGCCAACGTGGCCGACGTCAAGTCGCTCGTCGTGCACCCGGCTACCACCACGCACTCCCAGCTCTCTGCCGAGGAGCTCGCCGAGCAGAACATCACGCCCTCCACGATCCGTCTTTCCATCGGTACCGAGAACGCCGAGGATATCATTTGGGATCTGAAGCAGGCCTTCGCCGCGCTGGACGAGTAAGGCGACTTGTGCAAGGACCCCTTGCGACTCGATAGGTATAACTGCATAAAATGCCTGCTCAAGGCGCCTGTGCGAACAATGGTTGCACAGGCGCCTTTTTTGCATAGAGCGGGCGCAAAAACAGGGTTTTTGACTCGCTTTATGCATTCGAGTTGTGGAAAACTCCTGTTGAGAGGATGTGAGTTTTACGCAATTGACGTGCGCCTTTTGAGTAAAACCGCAGGTCGCGATTTGCTCGGGGTACTATGCAGCGCGATCGAATCACACGCAGCTCAAACGCAGCAAAAACGCACTACGGAGGTTTCCAGCTACATGAGGATCGATTCACGAAAACCGAAAGCCGCCGCCCTTTCCGCCGCTCTGACCGTGGCACTTTTGGCGGGCGCCGGTGCAACTGATGCCCACGCGGCAACACTGTCCGATACGGTTGGACCTACGCCGTCCGAAGCGACGCTGGTGCAGCCCGTCGACTATCGCGGCGATGGTTATGGTTCCATGCAGGAGTGGAACGCCTCGATGGAGGCCAAGCGCGATTCCCTGGAGATGCGCGCTCAGATCATCATGAACATGTACGGTGACTATGCCACCGATGACGAGCGCGCTGTGCTGCAAGGTTGTATCGATGGTGCGAGTAGCCTTTTGACGATGGGGGAGGTCGACGCGAAGTCGACCGAGCTCGATGAGCTGCGCACTGCGCTTGAGGATGCCAGGCGCGAAGCGCTCGAGGCTGCTGCCGCCGAGGCGGAGGCTGCCGAGGCCGCCCGGGCTTCGTACTACAACGCCGGTTACACTCCGTCCTACGCGTCTGCCGCGTCCTACGCGAACGGATCGGGCCTGACGCGCTCTGCGGGTGTCAATAACTACAACGGGCGCCGCGAGACCTATTACAGCAGCAATGTGCTTTATCACTATCGCACGGGCGAATGGACTCAGGATTCTGAGGGCTTCTGGCGCGATTCCGACGGCTATTACGTTGTTGCCGCGGGCGATATGGCCCAGGGCTCAACCTTTACGGGCTCCAAGGGTGATTGCAAGGTCTATGACTCCGGCTGCGCTGCCGGAACCACCGACTACTACACCGGTTGGTAATCTGCCATAAGCCAATAGGACATGACGGGCGGGCGTCTTTACTGAACCTTTGGGCAACGTAAAGCCGCCCGTTCTTTATGTGCGTTTGAGTTAACAGAGCCCTTACCGTGGCGGTACGCTGGGCGTATGGATGCGGGGCACACTGGTTCTTGAGAAATAAGGTCTTTCTCTTGGAGGAAGTGGTCTTGTGAATGCTCGAGATATTGCCGTTGCCGTCGTCGCGTTGATGCTTGGCTGCCTTGGTCCTACGGCCGCGCTCGTCGCGGACATGCAGGGGACATGCGGGGCTGCTCCTATCGTGGCCGGCGCGCTGATCGCGGCCACACTGCTGGGAAGCGCGGGCGTGGTTCTTTGCCGCGATGACGAGGACGAGGTGCCGGAGTCGCAACGCTAGCTGTTGTGAGATTGGCCGCCGGTCATAGACGAAGATGAAGGTCGCCGCAGGGGGAAAGGCTCCCTTGCGGCGGTTTTGCTGTTAAGGCTGTTGAATGCGGCGCGTTGGCGCTACCAGTTTTTCTCGATATCGCGGATGCGCCGATAGAGCCACTCGTTTTGCGGTGCCTGGATATCGTGTTTGGCTG
>CABURG010000097.1 GCA_902493835.1 uncultured Collinsella sp.
GGGTGTGGCCGATACCGCAGGTAGCGTCGCTGTCAATGTTGGAAAGCTCGCTCTCCAGGCCCGCAACCTTGCCCACGCGGCGAATGACGTCGAGGTGAGCCGCGGCGCCCTCGCCCACCTCGAGCGCGACGCCCGAGGAGTCATAGCCGCGATACTCCATACGCTTGAGGCCCGTAACCAGGATGTTCTTTGCAATATCAGAGCCGGTGTAGCCGACAATTCCACACATAGGATAAATCCCTTCGTTCGCGTGACTGCAAGACGTCCACGCACAAGGGGCGCTGAGACGTATAACGTTCGAGTATTGTACTCACGCAAGCGCAAGCTAATATACCAGAAGTGGTATCTCAACTTAGATACCACCCGATGTACACACGTCCAGCCGGTCTAAACCACCACAATGGGGACAGGCGCCTTCGTGGTGGTCGCGTTGGCAACAGCGTTTCCCCAGATAAAACCTGCCAAAATAAACCTGTCCCTTTTTGGTAGGTTTGGGATGCTACAATCTGGCTTGTACTTGAAACGCATCAAAGGGGCCGCTATGGCAAAGGTAAAAATCAGCGACGTCGCGCGCGAGGCCGGGGTTTCGTTGGGCACGGTTTCCAACGCGCTCAACCATCCCGAAAAGTTGCGCCCCGAGACCCTCAAGCTCATCAACGAGACCATCAATCGCCTTGGCTACCTGCCCAACCAAAGCGCCCGTCAGCTCGCGGGCGGCGCCACCAAGTCCTTTGGCCTGGTGCTCCCCCGTCTCGATCACGGCTTTTCGCTCCAAATCGCCAGCGGCGCCCACAACGAGGCCCGCAAGCACGGCTACGACCTGCTCATCGCCAACGCCGATAATGACGATATTCTCGAGAACCATTACCTGCGCTACTTTATGGGCACCCAGATGTCCGGCGTCATGGTTCAGCCCATGGCATCCCCCGACTGGCACCCCGTCATGGCCAAGATGCCCGTGCCGATCGTCCACCTGGACATCCATTGCTCCGAGCCCGGCTACTATGTGGCGGCCGACAACGAGGCCCAGGGTCGCATCATTGCCGAACTCGCCATCGCCCGCGGCGCACACCATATTGTCGTCGTCGGCCGAGCAGCATTTATGCAACTCACCCTGCGCGTCCTTGGCATTCATAAAGCGCTCGCTCTACACCCCGATATCAAGATCGAAGTCATCGACGCCGGTGAATGGAATACCGCCGCCGACGGCTACGGCATCGGCGCCCAAATCGCCGCGCGCCCCGCCGACGAACGCCCCGATTTTGTCGTCGGCCTGACCGATGTGTTGGCCTCGGGCGTCGTTTCGGCGCTGGTCGACAAAGGCATCGCCGTCCCCGGGCAAGTACGCGTAGCAGGTTGCGATGGCAACCCACTCGCTTGGAGCGGATCAGTCCCGCTCACTACGGTAGCGCCCCCGGGCTACGAGATTGGCCGCAAGGGCGTTCAATTGCTCATGGAGCAAATCGAGAACAAGGTCCCGACAAAGACCAAGCATATCCACGTCAGCTCTGCCGCGCGCACCGTCACCGCGGTCACGGCCATCGAGGACATCAACCGCCAAGAACTCGTGCGGCCGTTCCTGCTGGAACGCGCCAGCACCCAGGCAAGCAGCCAGACCGACGCCACGGCCATCAACCTAGGCGCGTATCTATAACACGCCCGCAAGTATGCTAAGTCGCCGCTTAAGCAAAAGAGGCCCGATCATTGCCGGACCCCTTTTGTTTAAGCGCAAACGTGAGCAATCGCTCGTTTTAACGTCGCAATTTTCTAGCGCACGGCCTTGACCGCCGCCGCCAGGTCGAACAGCGTATCGAGCACGGCCTCGCAGCCATCCACCACGTCCTGCGGCAGCGGCACGATATCGGGGACGGCGAAGACATGGCATCCGGCCGTGATGCCCGAGACGCAGCCGTTGCGCGAATCCTCGACCACGGCACATTCCTCGGGAGCAAAGCCCGCGCGCTCGCAGGCGAGCAGATACATCTCGGGGTCGGGCTTGCCGTGCACGACGTCCTCGCCACACGTTACCGTTTCAAACTTGTCAAAAAGACCGACCATCTTAAGGTTGCGCTCGGCCGTAACGAGGCGCGACGACGTCGCTAGGCCCACGTGATAGCCCGCAGCTAGCAGCTCGTCTAGGCACTCGGCGGCGCCGGCCTTAAGTTCCAGTTCGGTCTTGACCATCTCGTCGCGAATCTCCTTGTGGCGACGATAGATCGCCTCGGTGGTTTCGTGGCTGCCATAATGCTTATCGAGGATGTCCATAACATCGGGCAGCGTGCGGCCGATAAACTGATGGATCAGCGCTTCATCAATCGCGAGCCCCAGCTCAGCGGCGCCTGCCTTCCAGGCCTTAATCCCCAAACGCTCGGTATCGACCAGCGTTCCATCCATGTCAAAAATAACAGCCTTGATCATATCGGTCCCCTCACCGGATTGTGTTACTGCCACTCTACCGCACTTTACAAACTTGTATATAACGTATATAGCATATTGCACTTTCGTTACATAGATAGAAGTCTTATGACAAGTAACGCATTAGAATTATAGTTTTCGACCGAGTACTCAACGATAAGGATCGTTTCATGATTTTGGACACCACGGCACCCGCAGAGGAGCTTCAAGACAAGCTATCGGCGCTCGAACAGCTGCTTTTGGCATACGGGCGCGTGGCTATCGGGTTTTCCGGCGGCGTTGACAGCAGTTTTTTGGCCGCCGTATGCGCCCGCATCATGCCTACCAATACCCTCCTCGTCCATCTCACCACGCCGCTCATCGGCACGCCCGAGCAGGCTTCGTTTGAGCAGTCCGTTGATGGGCAGGCCAATGAGGGGCCGCATTTTAAGCTCCCCGTGCTCAATCTTTCGGTGGATCAGCTGCAGCTCCCCCAAGTAGCCTGCAACGATGCCAATCGCTGCTACCACTGCAAGCACGCCGGCTTTACCGCCATCGTCAACCACGCCAAGTCGCTCGGCTTTCCCACCGTCATCGATGGCAGTAATGCAAGCGATCGCGGTGACTACCGCCCTGGCATGCGTGCGGCAGAAGAGCTCGGCGTACGCTCACCCCTTATGGAGGTCGGCTTCACCAAGGACGAAGAGCGCGAGCTGCTGCGCGCATGGGGCTATCCCGTTTGGAACCTGCCGGCGGGAGCATGTCTTGCCACCCGCGTCCCCACAGGCGAGGAGCTTACGCGCGAGAAGGTCGATTTAATCCGCGCCTGCGAGGATTACCTGCACGATCTTGATCTGGCACAGGTACGCGCGCGCTTGGTCGGCGGCTGCATGCATATCGAGGCCGCACCCGCAGATGTCGCCAAGATTGCCACCCTCGGCGGTGCCGCCGTCGACGACAAGGGCAAGACCCAGCTGCCCGCCGTTATCGAGTCCGCGCTGCGCGAGCTGGGCTGCGACCATATCTCCCCCGAGGTCACCCCCTACATCCACGGCAATATGAACCTTTAGGTTACGCCGTTTTACAAACGGCGTAACTGCTCGGCGCTGCGCAGGCTCCGGGCACGGCAATCTGACGCTCAACTTCACGGGCGCGACCAAAAGGTCAGCGCCCGCTTGTTTCACGTCACCTTGCCGCACCCGGAGCCCGCTCGCTCGCATATGCTCAACCTGGACTGCGTTAACTGACCCACCAAAAAGGGACAGGCTTATTTTGGCAGGTTTTATCTGGGGAAATGTCGCAAGACAACTGCCTCTCTAGCACCCCTCTAACTTCGAGAGGCAATTGAGAGGCGTCTCGGCGCACCTACTTTTTCCGATAGCGGCGGTTACAGCTCGTCGATGAACCCATTACTTCAATGAGTCCTTTATCCGCCATTTTTGGCAGATGGTAACGGACGGACGAGATTTGGCATTCCGTCTCTCTAAAACAATAGATTTATCTCTCTAAAGTTTCGTATATCTCTCTAACTTTAGAGAGATAAGCACCTTGTTTTAGAGAGACATTTAGAGAGATGCATCGAATTCACTGCTAGATTACCTAAGACTATCTCTCTAGCCTACTTTCTCTTTAGAGAGACATTTAGAGAGACGAGCGTAATCTCTCTAACCATGGGTCCTGCTCTCAAAACGCATACACCCCAACCGCACCCTAAGTTGCGGTGGAATAGTTCCTGTCTTGCAGTCTATCGGGCATAAACAGGAACTATTCCACCGCAACTTCGTTTGACGGGCATTGACCCGCAGGCCTGCCAAAAAGGGACAGGTTTATTTGGCAGGTTTTATCTGGGGAAACGCAAACAGGGCCGCGACACCTATATGGCGTCGTGGCCCTTTTCCTTGGAGAAGGATCGATTGATTGAACGGGATGACCGTTCTAGTCTTCGAGTCCGCTATTGATGAGCTCCGCAATTTCAACGGGATCGGTGCTCGCGCGCACCTTGTCACGGAAGCCGGCGTCCATCAGCATCACGGCAGCCTTGGAGAGCAGACGCAGATGCGTGGTTCCAGCCTCGCCGGCGGGCACATACAGCGCGAGCGCAACATCGACGGGCACCCCATCGAAGCTCGGCCATTCAACGGGCTCGGCCAGTTTAAGCACGGCAACACCCGGCGTGTGGATCGCGTCGCTTTTGGCATGCGGAACGGCAAAACCGGCGACGAGGCCGGTCTCGGCCTCGTTCTCGCGGGCAATAAAGGCAGCCTCTACGGCAGATGCGTCATCGGCAAAGCCGAGCTCGATGGCCTGCTCGGACAAATAATGCAGAGCGTCCTCGCGCGAGGCGGCGGTATACCCGATCGTCACTTGGTTGGCAGATACAAATCCCATGGAAACCTTCCTTACAACACAGACCTGACCGCAGCTTCGATGCCGTCGGCGTCCAAACCGTACTTATGCAGCAAATCGACCGCAGGGCCGGACTCGCCGTACACATCGTGCACGCCGACGCGACGCATCGGCACTGGATGCTGCTCCGCGAGCACCGAGGCAACGGCCTCGCCAAGACCGCCGATAATCGAATGCTCCTCGGCAGTGACCACGCGACCGGTCTTCTTGGCGCTGGCAACCACCAGGCGCTCATCGAGCGGCTTGATCGTGTGCATGTTGATGACCTCGGCATCGATGCCATCGGCAGCGAGCGCCTCGGCAGCCTCAAGCGCCTCGGCGACCATGAGGCCGCATGCGACGATAGTCACATCGGACCCCTCGCGCACGACCACGCCGCGACCAATCTTGAACTCATAGCCCTCGTGGTCGTTGATGACCGGTGTTGCCAGACGGCCGAAGCGCATATAGACTGGCCCCTCAAACTCATAGGCGGCGCGCACGCAAGCGCGAGCCTCGATGTCATCGGCGGGAACGATCACCGTCATATCTGGGATCGTGCGCATGAGCGCGATGTCCTCGCAGCACTGATGTGTGGCGCCGTCTTCACCGACCGAGATACCCGCATGCGTGGCGCCGATTTTGACGTTGAGGTGCGGATAGCCGATGGAGTTGCGCACCTGCTCGTACGCGCGGCCGGCGGCGAACATGGCAAAGGTGCTCGCAAAGGCGACGTGGCCCGTGGTTGCAATGCCGGCGGCAAGCCCCATCAAGTTGCTCTCGGCAATGCCGGCATCGTAGAAGCGCTCAGGGTGCGCAGCCTTAAACTTACCGGTCTGCGTGGCGGCGGCCAGGTCGGCATCGAGCACTACAAAGTCATCGTGCTCATTGCCCAGCTCGACAAGTGCCTCGCCATAGCTAACGCGCGTGGCGACTTTCTTGACGTCTGCCATTAGAGCTCCTCCCCTGCTGCTGCGAGCTCGGCCATGGCCTGCTCAAACTGTTCATCGTTGGGTGCCTTGCCGTGCCAGCCCACCTGGTTTTCCATAAAGGAGACGCCCTTGCCCTTCACCGTCTCGGCGATAATGGCCACAGGCGAGGCGCTCACTTTGCGAGCCTCGGCAAAGGCGGCGGCAATCTGCGCCATGTCGTTACCGTCGGCGAGCTCGACCACATGCCACTTAAAAGCGCGGAACTTGTCGGCAAGTGGCATAGCCGAGTTGACTTCGTCGATACTGCCGTCAATTTGCAGGCCATTGTGATCGACGATAGCGACGAGGTTATCCAGGTCGTGGTTGCCGGCGAACATGGCCGCCTCCCACACCTGGCCCTCCTCGCACTCGCCGTCGCCCAACAGCGTGTAGACGCGGTAGCTGTCGCCCCAGTGCTTTGCGGCGAGCGCCATTCCAACCGCGGCGGAGATACCCTGACCGAGCGATCCGGTAGACATGTCGACGCCCGGCGTGTCATTCATATTGGGATGGCCCTGCAGGCGGCTGCCGATATGACGGAGCGTCTCGAGCTCCTCCTTGGGAAAGAATCCGCGTTCGGCGAGCACGGCATAGAGTGCCGGAGCGCAATGTCCCTTGGAGAGCACAAAGCGATCGCGCTCGGCGCGGCTCGGATTCGCCGGGTCGACATCCATTTCCTCAAAGTAGAGGTAGGTCATAATGTCGGCGGCGCCAAGCGATCCGCCCGGATGCCCCGACTTGGCGGCGTGGACGCCCGTGACAATACCGCGGCGAACCTCATTGGCAATCTTGGCCAGTTCCTGATCGGTCATGGAGTTTCCTCTCTTGAGCACGCCGGCCCGGCATAACAAAAGCTGACGTTAGATAACGATACTTTTGAAAACACTGGAAAATCAAGGTTTTTCGAGCGACGGACAAGCAGGGTATTGTACTAAAAACTGAATACGACGCAGAAGCGGCGTTTCTTAC
>CABURG010000098.1 GCA_902493835.1 uncultured Collinsella sp.
CGATCGGCGTCATCGAACTTATTCTTGGCGATGAGCGCAGCGAGGCCACAGGCGATCGGGGGAATGGCGACGGCGACGCGGAACATACCGTTAGGGCCGTAGATGCCGGAGGCCATGATGGCCATAGTAAAGGTCGAAGCGGTCTTGTTGATGGGGCCACCCATATCGAAGGCGGTCATAACACCAATGACCAGGCCCAGGACGACGGCGGAGCCGCCCTGCAGGCTACCGAGCACGCTGGTGAGCCAATCCATCACAAAGCCAAGCGGCGTGGCCAGGATGTAGATGTAGGCCATGCCCAGGACGAGCGAGGTCAGAATCGGGATGATCAGGATCGGCATGATGGTCTGGATGGTGTTGTTGACCTTCCAGGTCTTCATCCAGCGGACAAAGTAACCGCAGATGACAGCCATGATCATGGCGCCCAAGAAGCCGGTCGAAACGCTGTTGCCACTCGGGGTGACGACGGCGTTGTTGACCAAGTAGCCCAGGACGAAGCCAGGGGCAAGCGCGGGCTTGCCGGCCATCGAGTAGGCGATGTATGCCGCAAGCACCGGAATCATCATAGAGATGCCGGCCATGCCGATGGTGTTAAGGCTCACCATCAACGGGTTGGTGACCTCCATACCGCTAGCACCAGCAGTACCGGATGCCAACGAGAAGGCGAGGAACACGCCACCGATAACGACAATGGGGATAAAATAGGAAACGCCGGTATTGAATGCATTGAGCAGCGTCTTACCCGGATCGGCAAAGATAGACTGCTTGGACGCCGGTGTCGGGGCCTGCGGGGCAGCGGAGACGGCCTTCTTCTCTGCCTTGGCCTCGGCCTTGGGCGCGTCAACGGCACCGCCCGTCGCCTTGATGATCTCAACAGCCTGGTCGATGATCCTGACCGGATCGGCGATCACATCGGAAGTACCGACCTTGAGGAACTTGCCCTCGGCCATCTTCTGCTCAAAACGGTCCTCGTTCTCGACACCCACGTCGACGGACTCCAGGACCAGGTCGGCGGAGTCCACGTCTTCCTGCGTGAGCTCATTCTCGATACCCAGGCCACCCTGAGCCTCGACCTTGCACTCGATGCCACGGGCGGCGCATTCATCCTGAATCGCCTTCTGGGCCATATACGTGTGGGCGATACCCACGGTACAGGCGGCAACGCCTACGATCTTCATTGCTTCCCTCTTTTCATAGAGTTGCGTGCGCAAGACACCGTTTGCGGAGGCCTCCGGAGCATCCCCTGCCGTTTGGACTTGCTGTCTTTTCGACAAGACCAATATAGGTGCTCGTTTTTCTTAATGCCAGCTTATTTCGGTAAACGCGCAGGTCAGAGCGTTGGTTATGCGATTTAGTTATGCGTTTAACCAAAAATGAATCCTGCGATTTTACCCTCGATTTCAAAAGTCAAGAAGTATTTGATTTTCTCGGTAGACGGCAGATACGCATGCCGGTCACAAATTTCGACCCCACCCGTATACCGCATTTGTTGCATACTCATATGAAAGGAAAAAGTCGCTCACCGAAGCGCATCCCTCACCAAGACTCAAAGTCATCATGTTGGAAAATGCTCATCTGTCGGAAGGAGTCGCTGTGGCAAAACAGCGCGTTACGATTGCAGACGTCGCTCGAGAGGCGGGAACCTCGACGGCAAGCGTCTCGTATTACCTCAACGACAAACGAGAAAAGCTTAGCGAGAAGACGCAGACAAAGATTGCGCGCGTCATCAAGGAACTCGGATACGTTCCCAACGCCCAAGCGCAAACGCTCACCGGCAAGCAGACCCACGTCATCGCCATCATCATTTTGGATAACACCAACAAATGGGCGGGGCTCGTTCTCAATGGCATGGAGCAGGTCATGCTCCCCGCGGGCTACCAGACGGTCGTTTGCACGAGCAACTTTAACCCCGAGACCGAGCTCATGTACGTCGACAAGATGCTCTCGCTGGGCGTCGATGGCTTTATTATCCAGCCCACGGCAAACTTCAAAGCCGTGCACGACCGCATTAGACGCGCCGGCAAGCCGGTCGTCTTTTTCGATGCGGCCATCTATAGCCCAGGTACCAGCTGGATCAAAACCAACCTTTACGACGGCGTGTACAACGCCACGCAGGCACTCCTCGACGGCGGCTACGAAGATTTCTTTTCCATTGCCGCCAACATGACCGAGATGCGCACCCGCATGGAGCGTTTTCAGGGGTATGCCGAGGCGCTGGCAGCGAACGGACAGCTCTACAAAGCCATCCCCATCGATCACAACAAGCCGTCAATCAACGAGCTCACCGAATACTTTAAATACAAGTTCAACCCCGCCAAGCGCACACTCATCTTCGTACAAAACCAATGGGCACTTCCCCGTGTCTACAAGGCCCTCCAGCCCATGGCCCATCTACTTCCGCAGCAAATAGGTCTTTTGGGACTCAACTGCGAAGACTGGACCAACCTCACCACGCCGACCGTCTCCACCATCATCGAGCCCGTCGACCAGGAAGGTCGCGAAGCAGCCGAGATGCTGCTCGCCCTACTTGACGGTAGCAGCCAACCCGGCGAGCAGCGCATTCTCGAGTGCAAGCTCAACTGGCTCGACTCCACCTCGATCTAGACCGCGGGACAAATTAATCAGTAGCGTCTATCCCAAATCTTAAGTATTTGTTCGATAGAACGGCCCCTGCCGGCTCCTGCTAGACTGGTAGATTCCCAACCGTCCATCCAGGAGCCTCAATGTCGCGCAAGTCCGCTTACAAGCAAGTACTTTCCATCGGCACCGCCGTGGTGCTGGGGTTTGCGCTGTTTACGGGATCGATCGACGGAGCGCCCAAGCTGTTGTCGCCGCAAAGCGATGAACAGGCAGCGGCTCTGGCCGAGAAGCAAAACGAGAGTCCCAGCCGCACCGACGACGAGGCAGACCTGGTTGCCCGGCTCGAATCGGGAACAGCGAGCTCCGAGGACTCCGGTGATGGCTCCGAATCCACCGCGACCAACACCGGTGACGACGCCTCCGCGGTCAGTGCCGCCACCCCCATCGACGAGGTGGAAAACCCTGACCTCAACCGCGCCCGTGGCGTATATTTCAGCAGCATTCCCGACTACGCCGGCAATCCCTACGTTGCCCTTCGCGCCGACAGCACGCACCCGCTCGGCACGCCGTCGTTCACGCTTGACGAGTATGAACGTGCCACCGAAGAAGGCTGCTTTAAGAAATTCTCCAAGCTCGACAGCTTGGGCCGCACTCGCAAGGCGCTCGCCTGCGTAGGCCCCGAGTCGCTCGGACAGGGCAAGCGCGGCGACATCTCGCGTATCCACCCCGCCGGATGGCACCAGCAGCGCTACGACTTTATTCCAAGCCAGAGCCTCTACAACCGCTGCCACCTCATCGCCTGGTCGCTCTGCGGCGAAAACGCCAACCGCAAAAATCTCCTCACCGGCACGCGTTATCTCAACGAGACGGGCATGCTACCGTTTGAAGAGCAGATCCTCGACTACATCCGCGACACGGGTAACCATGTGCTCTACCGCGTCACGCCCATGTACAACGAAGAGGAACTCGTCTGTCGTGGCGTTCGTCTGGAAGCACAATCGATCGAGGACCACGGCAAGACCCTCTGCTTCCACGTGTACTGCTACAACCTGCAGCCGCACGTGCAGATCGACTACGCCACCGGCCGCAATCAGGCCTCGGGGGACTAGCCCCGAGCCACGACAAGAACCGATTTGCAACCCCGCTGGGGATCAAAAAGGGCCGCCCTGGATTGCCCAGAGCGGCCCTTACATCGGCATATATGTTGCAGGCAAAGTCACGCGCTACTTGGCGCGACCCTCCTCATAGCGCTCGACCAGCTTGGCCTGAACGTCATAAGGCACCTGTTCATAGCCAGCGGGCTTCATGGTAAAGTCGCCCGTGCCGCGCGTGATAGAGCGCAGGCGCGTCGAATAATCCGTCAGCTCGGCCAGCGGCGCCTGGGCAATGACCACGGTATCGCCGCGCTCATCGGTCTCCATACCCGTCACGCGACCGCGCGAGGCCGAGATGTCGCCCATCACGGCGCCGGCGTAGCTCTCGGGGATAGTCACCGTGATTTCCTCGATGGGCTCCAGCACCACCGGGTCGGCATCGGCGCATGCCTTGCGCAGACCGATGCGAGCCGCCGCGCGGAACGCCATCTCGTTGGAGTCGACGCTATGATACGAGCCGTCATACACAGCCACGCGAATGCCCGTGAGCGGGTAGCCGGCAATGATGCCGTCCTTCATGGTCTCCTGGACACCCTTGTCCACAGCGGGGATCAGCGAGCGCGGGATGCGGCCACCCACGACCTCGTCAACAAACTCATAGCCGTCGCTCGTGCCGTCGGGCCCAATGAGCGGCTCCACGCGCAGCCAGCAGTCGCCGTACTGACCGGCGCCGCCGGTCTGCTTCTTGTGGCGACCCTGGGCGCTTGCCGTGCGGCGGATGGTCTCGCGATACGGAATGCGGATCGGCACGCTCTTTGCCACAACCTTGGTACGGTCCTCCAAACGGTTGAGCAGCACCGAAACCTGCGCCTCACCCACGGCGGAGATGATAGTCTGGCCCGTCTCCTCGTCGCGGTCGATGCTCATGGTCGGATCGGCCTTGCAAGCCTTCTCGATAAACGTGTAGAGCTTCTCTTCGTCGCCGCGATTCTCGGCCTCGATGGCAATGCGGTACTGCGAGTTGGGGAACTTAAACGCCGCAGCCTCGACCTTGCCGGTAATCGAGAGCGTATCGCCCGTCTCGGCCGCCAGCTTGGGTGCCACGATAATGTCGCCGGCATAGGCGTGACCGACCTCGGTCATGTCGCGGCCGCACATCACATACAGGTGAGCCAGACGCTCGCCCTTGCGGGTACGCGCGTTGATCAGCTCAAGACCCGGCTCAAGCGTGCCCGTCAGCACCTTGATAAAGCTGATGCGGCCCTGCTGCGGGTCGGCCAGCGTCTTAAACACAAACGCCACCGGGCGGTCATCGTCACTCGAGATCTTGAGCGAATCGCCGTCGATGAGCGGCATCTCGCCGTAGTCGGTCGGCGCCGGGAAGTACGTGGCGATGTCGTCCATCAGCGAGTTGACGCCCTGCTCCTTAATGCAATCGCCCGCAAAGACCGGCACAAAGATGCGCTCGGCAATCGCCTTCGACAGCAGGCCCTCAAGCTCCTCCTGCGTCAGCGTCTCCTCGCCTTCCAGGTACTTCATCATCAGCTCATCGTCAGCCTCGGCCACCAGCTCGCACAGATGGTCATGGGCTTCCTCGGCCTGGGCACGATACTCCTCGGGAATCTCCGACTCAACGGCTTCGGTGCCGTTGCAGTGGCGCGCCTTCATGCGCACCAGGTCGATGATGCCGTCAAAGTCCTCGCCCTCGCCCCAGGGAAGGGTCACGGCGCCCAAGCGCGTGCCAAAGCGCTCTTGCAGCAGGTCCATCGTGGTCGCAAAGCTGGCCTCGGAGCGCGACAGGCGGTTTACGAACACCGCACGCGCCAGGCGCAGGTCCTCGGCGGCATACCAGAGCTTAACCGTCGTAGGCTGTGGGCCGGCCTCGGCGTCGACCACAAACAGAGCCGTCTCGCAGACGCTCATCGCGGCAAAGGCGTCGCCGATAAAATCGGGGTAGCACGGGGTATCGAGCACATTGATGCGCGCGCCCTTCCAGTCGATCGGCGCAATGGTCGTCGAGATGGAAAACGCACGCTTGACCTCTTCGGGGTCATAGTCGAGCGTGGGCTTGGTGCCGTCGTGGCCGCCCAGGCGGGCGGTCTTACCGGAAAGGTGGAGCATGGCCTCGGCGAGTGAAGTCTTGCCCACCCCGCCTTGGCCTACGAGCACCACGTTCCTTACGTTACCGGTCTTGGGAGCACCCATGATGACCTCCTTGCAGGGCCGCGCGCAATGCGCGACGCCAACGGGGAGAGTTCGCGGTCGGTGCCATCCCGGGAGCAGCATGGTCGGCAGCCGAGCCGACTCACCCTCCAAATGTCCTATGCCACCACCCTACCCTCACGGGCGACCGTCCATGCACACCTTTCGGCACACGTATGAATACAGGCGGCGAGAGGAAGAGACAAGCTTGTGAGGCGATTATTGAACCCCGTCGATGCAAACAAAAAGCCGCCACAGACCGTAAGACCTGCGGCGGCTTCGCCTCAATTAATAGTTGAGTAAATACCTGAGCCTATCCCTCGATACGGCTCAAGAACTCACGGGTGCGCTGCTCGCGCGGATGGTCGATGACCTGCTCGGCAGGACCCTCCTCGACAATACGACCGCCATCCATAAAGACCACGCGGTCGGCAACATCGCGCGCAAACTGCATTGCGTGGGTCACGATCACCATCGTCATATTCTGCGCGGCAAGGTCTTTAATGACACGCAGCACCTCGGCCGTCAGCTCGGGATCGAGCGCCGAGGTCGGCTCGTCAAAGAATAAGATTTCCGGATCGAGCGCTAGGGCGCGGGCAATACTCAC
>CABURG010000099.1 GCA_902493835.1 uncultured Collinsella sp.
AATTCCATGTCGTTGAGCTGCTCACGCGTCGTCCAGCCACCGTTGATATCCCAGGTCTCGGCATCGAGCGGATCCTGGCCAATGATGGCATCGAGCATGATCTGCTCGTGATTGCCCTTGAGCACGCGGGCGTTGGGCAGCGAGCGCACGAGCTTAATAACGCCGACCGGATCGGGCCCGCGATCGATCATGTCGCCCAACACGTACAGCGTGTCGTCGGACGTCAACGAGATCTTAGACAGGGCCTCGTCAAGCGCACGCACGTGCCCGTGAGCATCAGATGTCACATAGATCGCCATGGTACGCCTCTCCTTGCATTGCGGCCGAAGCCCGGTGCCGCAACTAAAACTTCAAGTTGAACTTAAACGTTACCCATTGTACTCCGTTGCAATAAAGCTGGAAAGGGTTTCCGAGCAGAGGCAAAGACGGCAGCCGTCTATGACGATATCGCGCACGCCCGCAATCCAACCCCATAAACCCACCATCTTTGGGTATAAATAACCGCAGACAACTGACCGTGCCACGCCAACCACCCAGGAGCGGACACTATCCATGAACCAGATCCTTCTCTTTATCGGCCTCGTCATCATTTTGTGCCTGACCATCAAACCCGTCGGCAAAAAACTCCCCTTCCCCACCCTGCTCATCTTTATCGCGCTGGGCATGCTGTTGGGCGTCAACGGCCCGACGCATATCGACTTTAGCGACTACGCACTCACCGATACCGTCTGCAGCACGGCGCTGCTGTTCATCATGTTCTACGGCGGCTTTAACACCAATATCGACCGCGCCAAGCCCGTCGCTGCGCCGGCGGTGCTGCTGAGCACGCTCGGCGTCGTCATCACTGCCGGCATCACCGGCGTATTCGCCCACTTTGTGCTGGGTTTCGACTGGATCGGCGGCCTGCTGCTGGGATCGGTCGTGGCGTCCACCGACGCGGCCAGCGTCTTTAGCGTTCTGCGCGAGCACAGCCTTTCGCTGAGGGGCGGCACCGACTCGCTGCTCGAGGTCGAATCGGGCTCCAACGACCCCGTCGCCTACATGCTCACCGCTGTGCTCGCTACACTCGCGGCCGGCGGCGACATCAACATTCCCGCACTGCTGGCCAAGCAGATTATCCTGGGCGTGGGCCTGGGCCTTGCCATCGGCTGGGCGGCGGGCCGCCTGATTGAACGCGCGCACGCAACGGCCAAGGACGCGCAGACCATCTTTTTGTTCGCCGTGGCCATCGTCGCCTACGCGCTGCCGAGCTACCTGGGCGGCAACGGCTTTTTGGCTGTATACCTGGCCGGCATTGTGCTGGGTGCCAGCGACATCACCGGCAAAGTCGAGATGGCGCACTTCTTTGACACCCTCACCGAGATGGCAGAGATGACCATCTTCTTTTTGCTGGGCCTGCTCGTTACACCCGCACGCCTGCCGCAAATGCTGCTACCGGGCCTGGCACTCATGGCGTTTATGCTCTTTGCGAGCCGCCCCATCGCCGTAGGCATGCTGCTGGCGCCGTTTAGGACGAACCCTCGCCAGGTTGCGCTCGTAAGCTGGGCGGGTCTGCGCGGAGCAGCTTCGGTCGTCTTTAGTCTCTTTGCCGTGGTGGCCGGCGTTCCCGGCGGACACGACCTATTTGACCTGGTGTTTGTGATTGCCGTGTCGAGCATTGTGGTGCAGGGCTCGCTTCTGCCGGCGGTGGCGAAGAAGCTCGATATGATCGATGCGACCGGCGACGTGCGCCGCACCTTTAACGACTACCGCGACGAGGACGGCATGTCGTTTGTAAAGCTCAAGGTGGGCGCTGGACATCCGTTTGCCGAGCGCTCGCTCGCCGATATTGGCAGCGCGACGGACATGCTCGTGGTCCTGGTGCTGCGCGACGGGGCGCACCCGGTGCTGCCCAACGGCGATACCGTGATCCAGGAAGGCGATCTGCTGGTGATGGCCGCCCCAACGTTCGAAGAGCGTGCCGAGGTTACGCTGCGCGAGGTCACCGTAACCCCCCACGGTCGCCTGGCCGGCCAGCGTCTTCGCGATGTGCCGCAGGGCAAGCACCCCTTTATCGTGGTGATGCTCAAGCGCGACGGCCAAACGATCATCCCCGACGGCAACACCCTAATATACGCCGGCGACGAAGCCGTCATCGCCACGCTCGCGTCGTAGCGGGCAGGAGGTAGCTAATTTGCGACGAAGAGATCAAGCGCCTAGAAAGCCTCATGCCTTCGCTCGCAGATTTGGATTTGCCTGAGGAGTAAAGCACCCCTCCCCCATGTAACCATCCTGTAAATCATAGCGGCGCACTCGGGTTTTGCTGTGATGCGGTCGCGCCTAGCGCTCCACTGTGCTAAAGTATCCTGAACGTTCAAACGACTACGAGGGGGAAATAGAAGATGGCACGTGTGCACAACTTCTCAGCTGGCCCGGCCGCACTGCCCACAAGCGTGCTCGCCGAGATCGCCGACGAGATGATGGACTACCGCGGTTGCGGCATGTCCGTGCTCGAGATGAGCCATCGATCTAGCATGTACCAGCAGATCATCGACGACGCTGAGGCAACCCTACGCCGTCTGCTGAGCATCCCGGACAGCTACCGTGTCCTGTTTTTGCAGGGCGGCGCCACGCTGCAGTTTGCGGGCATCCCCATGAACCTCATGCGCCGCGGCCGCGCCGGCTACGTCGTGACCGGCAACTTTGCCAACAAGGCGTACAAGGAGGCCGCCAAGTACGGCGAGACCGTGCTGCTCGCGAGCTCCGAAGACACCAATTTCGACCACATTCCCAACATGGCCGACATCAACGCGCGCATTGCCGCCGAGGCCGCGGGCGACGGGCTCGACTACGTCTACATCTGCCAGAACAACACTATCTTTGGCACCATGTTCCACGAGCTGCCCGATTGCGGCGACGTACCGCTGGTCGCCGATGTCTCGAGCTGCTTTTTGTCACAGCCGCTCGACGTTGAGCGCTACGGGCTCATTTACGCCGGCGCGCAGAAAAACGCCGGCGCCGCGGGCGTGACTGTGGTCATCGTGCGCGACGACCTCATCGCAGATGGCCCAGCCTTTGCGCAGACGCCGCAGTACCTGGACCTTAAGGCCCAGGCCGCCAAGGGTTCCATGCTCAACACGCCCAACACCTTTGGCATCTACGTGTGCGGCAAGGTGTTCCGTTGGGTTGAGCAGACCGGCGGACTTGCCGCCATGGCCGAGCGCAACTGGACCAAGGCTAACCTACTCTACAACCTGCTCGAGCACAGCGAGCTGTTCCATGGCACCGCGCAGGCCGACAGTCGCTCCATCGCCAACGTCACCTTCCGCACCGACGAAGCCGAACTCGACGCGGCCTTTGTCGCAGGCGCGGCCGAGCACCAGATTCAAAACGTCAAGGGCCATCGCCTGGTGGGCGGTATGCGCGCCAGCGTCTACAACGCCGTGACCATGGAAGACGTGCAGGCACTGGCCTCGTACATGAAGGACTTCGAAGCGCAGCATAGTTTGAGCCCGCGATCTAACTAGCCCGCAGCACGCGGGCCGACCAGCCATCTCAAACCACCCTGTTTAGATTAAAACCTGCTAAGGAGTTTTTCATGCGCAAGATTAAGACCATCGACGACATCACCAAGGACGGCAAAGTCGAGTTTGGCGAGGGCTACGAATTTGTGAGCACCGCCGAAGAGGCCGACGCGATCCTGATGCGCTCGACCGACCTGCACGGCTACGGGCTGCCCGAGGGCATCCGCGCCATCGCCCGCTGCGGCGCCGGCGTCAACAACATCCCCGTCGAGGAGTACGCCAAGAAGGGCGTCGTCGTCTTTAACTCCCCCGGCGCCAACAGCAACGCCGTCAAGGAGCTCGTCCTGGGCATGCTGGTGCTCTCGAGCCGCGGCGTAGTGCAGTCGATGAACTGGGTGCGCAACAACGCCGATGACCCCGAGATTCAGGTCGATGCCGAGAAGGCCAAGAAGGCCTTTGTGGGCCGCGAGCTCAAGGGCAAGCGCATCGGCGTCATCGGTCTGGGCAACGTGGGCTCCAAGGTCGCCAACGCCTGCGTCGACCTGGGCATGGACGTTTACGGCTACGACCCGTTCATTTCCGTCGAGCACGCGTGGGTGCTGAGCCGCGAGGTGCAGCGCGTGGGCACGCTCGAGGACCTCTGCCGTGGCTGTGACTACCTCACCGTGCACGTGCCCAGCAAGGCCGACACCATCGGCATGATCAGTACCGAGCAGATCAACCTGCTGGCACCCGACGCCGTGCTGATCAACTACGCACGCGAGACCATCATTGACGAGGACGCCGTCGACGCCGCCCTGCGCGCGGGCAAACTCAGCTGGTTTAGCTGCGACTTTGCCACGCCCAAGACCGTCAAGATGCCCAACACGTTTATCACCACGCACTCGGGCGCCGGCACTGGCGAGGCCGAGGCCAACTGCGCCGATATGGCCATCAGCGAGCTCAAGGATTACCTGGAGAACGGCAACATCGCACATAGCGTCAACTACCCCGCCTGCAGCATGGGCAAGGCGCGCGCCGCAAGCCGCATCGCCTGCCTGCACGCCAACGTGCCCAACATGATCGGCCAGATCACGGCCATTCTCGCCAAGGACAACGCCAACGTGCAGCGTATGACCAACGAGTCCGCTGGCGAGAACGCCTACACCATGTTCGACACCGACGAGCACCTGGACAGCAGCACCATCGAGGCGCTCAAGCAGATTCCGTCGATGTATCGCGTGCGCGTGATCAAGTAGCGCCGGCTGATCTGACGGGCAGTTCCCCATGTGGCCTGCCCGTCACTGACATTGAATGCCCACGGGGGCGCCTTTCGCACGAGAGGCGCCCCCGTTTTTGTGAGCGCTCCATTAAATGCACCGAGCCGCTTCTTGGCATACAATCTGTATGTTGACCTAACTATCTGTGAGGTGCCTATGGTTGATACAGATTTTGCTTGGCGGCTTACGCAAGGGCTCGTGCGGATCGACAGTTCCGACCCAGGTGCGTATGAGGGCGAGATTGAACGCTATATCAAAGTGTTGGTTGAGGCTCAATTGGAGCGGTTGAGCCATCCGGTGCTCCATGCCGTGCAGGTTGAGGAACTCGAGGTGCTGACCGGACGCCGCAATCTCATGGTCACCGTGCCCGGTTTGAGCGACGAGCCACGGCTCGTCTACATCTGCCACATGGATACAGTCACCTTGGGCGACGGCTGGGACGCGGACATTACGCCGCTCGGGGCGGTCGTGCGCGACGGCAAGCTCTACGGCCGCGGCGCCTGCGACATGAAGGGCGGTCTGGCCTGTGCCATTGCCGCACTGGTCCATACGCTCGAGCGCGTGGCGGCGGATGGCGCGCTGCCCCGCCGCGGCTTTTCGCTCATCTGCTCGGTCGACGAGGAAGACTTTATGCGAGGCTCCGAGGCAGCCATCGATGCCGGCTGGGTCGGTTCGCGCGAATGGGTGCTGGACACCGAGCCCACCGACGGACAGATCCAGGTGGCGCACAAGGGGCGTACGTGGTTCGAGATTGAAATGGCTGGCGTGACGGCGCATGCGAGCCAGCCGTGGAAGGGCGCGGATGCCGTCGCCGCCATGGCCGAGGTCGTGTGTTCGCTCCGTCGCGCGTTTGTGGCGCTGCCCGCGCACGATGAGCTGGGGTCTTCGACCATCACGTTTGGCCAAATCGAGGGCGGATATCGCCCCTATGTCGTGCCCGACCGCGCCAAGGTCTGGGTCGATATGCGCCTGACCCCGCCGACCGATACGGCCGCCGCGACGCGCATGGTAGAGCAGGCCATCGCCGTCGCCGAAGCCGCCGTTCCCGGCTGCCATGGCAGCTACACCGTGACGGGCGACCGCCCCGCCATCGAGCGCGACCCGAACTCTCCCCTTCTAGCAGCGCTCAAGCGTGCCGCCGATGACGTGACGGACGCGGACACGACCGTCGGCTTCTTTACCGGCTACACCGACACTGCCGTCATTGCCGGCAAGACGGGTAACCGCAATTGCATGAGCTACGGTCCCGGGTCGCTCGCGCTCGCGCACAAGCCCAACGAATATGTGCCCCACGCCGATATCGTTCGTTGTCAGCAGGTGCTAATCGCGCTCGCCGATAACGTGCTCTGGGACGCGAGCGGCCAAGTTGGGGCATAATAAGCCGCGAACAAACCGACTCGTGCGTTAGGACCGCCCATGAAAGCACTTCCGTTTCCCTGCATCCGCCCGGCTCAGGACCGCGTGCTCGAGGCGCTGCCTGCAATGGGCAGCATCCTGAGCGGCAACGATGCTCTGCGCGGAGCCATTGCCGATGGTCTGATGCTCAAGGACCCGGGTGCGGCGTATTACGTGTACGAATGCTCGGGCGAGCCGGGACGTGTGACGGGTGTCGTGGCGATCTGCCCGGTTGGTGCGCTGGCGGGCG
>CABURG010000100.1 GCA_902493835.1 uncultured Collinsella sp.
CCCGTCGAGGGCGGCGATGAGGCCTTTAGCGGCACCTATACGCTCGCCGACGGGTCGACCAAGAAGATCTCCAAGATTCCGTCGGTGGAGATCAAGGGCGTGACGGCCTTCGATAACTTCCTGGCTGACCTTAAAGAGCAGCCGTGGGTCGAGGCGTGGAACTCCAATATGTTCCTGCGCCTGTTCCTGAACCCGGTCATTTTGGTCCAGAGCCTGCCGATCGTCTTCAAGGGCTTCCTTATGTCGCTCTCGATCGTGCTCGTGGCATTTCCGTTGGCCATTCCCTTTGGCTTTGCGCTGTCGCTCATGCGCATTTCCAAGTCGCGCATCCTTCGCTGCCTTGCCGGCATCTATGTGAATATCATCCGCGGCACGCCGGCGTTCTTGCAGATCTACATTGCGTTCTTTGGCTTGCCGCTGGCCGGTGTCAAAGTGGACGACTATGTGCTGGGTGTTATCGTCATGGCCATGAACTCGTCTGCGTACCTGTGCGAGATCTTCCGTGCCGGTATTCAGTCGATCCCCAAGGGTCAAAACGAGGCTGCTCGCTCGCTGGGCATGAATGCCTTCCAGACGCTGCTCTATGTCATGATTCCGCAGACGTTCCGCAATGTCCTGCCTACGCTGACCAGCGAGTTCATCCTGCTCTACAAGGACACGTCGCTGCTTGCCGCCGTGGGTGTCGTCGAGATCGTCATGAACGCCCGCACCATCGTGGCCACGACGGGCTCCATCACGCCGTATGTGGTTGCCGCTCTGTTCTATCTGGTCATTACCCTGCCGCTTGCGCGCTTGGTGAGCGGTCTTGAGGCGAGACTTCTGGGGACGGCCGAAACCAAAAAGAAGCGTCCCACCAAGAGCGCCGGACAGGTTGTCGCGACGCCCGCCGATCATATCGCCGGTCTGTAAGGAGGTCCTGTCATGAGTGAAACGAATTCCAACGAGGTCGTTGTCAGCATCAAGAACCTCCAAAAGGCTTTTGGCGATAACGTGGTTCTGCGTGATATCGATCTGGACGTGCACAAGGGTGAGGTCGTTGTGGTCCTGGGCCCCTCGGGCTCGGGCAAGTCGACGATGCTTCGCTGCATCAATCGCCTGGAGCATCCCACGAGCGGCTCGATTGTCGTTGAGGGCGTGGATGTGTGTGCCAAGGGCGTCGACCTCAATAAGGTACGTACGCACTTGGGCATGGTGTTTCAGCAGTTCAACCTGTTCCCGCACCTGTCGGTCAAAAAGAACGTCATGCTTGCGCAGCAAAAGGTGCTCAAGCGCAGTAAGGAAGAGGCCGAGAAGATCGCCATCGAGGAGCTGACCAAGGTCGGCCTGGCCGAGCGTATCGACTTTATGCCGAGCCAGCTCTCGGGCGGCCAGCAGCAGCGCGTTGCCATCGCCCGCGCCCTGTCGATGAACCCTCACGTTATGCTCTTTGACGAGGCCACGTCGGCGCTCGATCCCGAGCTGGTTCGCGACGTTCTGGGTGTCATGCGCGACCTGGCACGTGACGGTATGACCATGATCGTGGTAACGCACGAGATGGGCTTTGCCCGCGATGTCGCCGACCGCGTCGTCTTTATGGACGGCGGCGTCATTGTAGAAGAGGGTACGCCGAGTGAGGTCTTCGACCACCCCAAGAGCGAGCGCACCAAGGCGTTCTTGGGCAATATCTCGTAGCCGGTTGATGTAACTGCCGTTACAAAAGAGCGGGGCTGGACTTGAATCCAGCCCCGCTCTTTTGTAGGGATGGGGATGCGCTTTGATGCAGGCTCTCTTGGAGGCCCTGGGTTCGTTACGCGAGCTCGGCTCCGAGGGCCTTGCAAGCGGTCTCGCCCTCGTCGTCGGGCGCGTCGTAGCAGATGGTGGAGTCCACGACGTTGACGCCCGCCTCGTCGGCGTCCGCCTTCCAGTTGTCCATCCATTCGCCCTCGGCCCACGAATAAGAGCCAAAGAGGACGACCTTCTTGTCGCCGAGGGTCTCCTTGACCTCATCCCACATGGGCTGGAACTCATCGTATTCAAGCTCCTCGGAACCCATGGCGGGGCAGCCGAAGGCGAAGGCATCATATTCGGCGACCTTGTCGGCAGAGAAGTCGGCGCAGGAGATGACCTCTGCCTCGGCGCCGGCACCGGTTGCGCCCTCGGCAACGAAGTTTGCCATGGCCTCGGTGTTGCCTGTACCGCTCCAGTAGACGACTGCGATCTTGCTCATATGTCTTCCTTTCGGTTGTGCGGCGTGCGGCCGCGTTTTGTATGCTCTATCGGGTTGCCTGGACAAGTTGTCCCAGAGTGCAGCCCTGTTGATAGATGTAGGTAAGGTATTGCGTGCATGCGCGATAGGAATCGAAGGTCGTGAGCGCCTGCTCAACGTTTGTGTATACCTTCCATGCGCCAAAGACCTTATAGTTTTCGCCGTGCTGGACGATAAACTGATGGACATCTTCGTAGGGATAGCCCAAAAAATAGCCAATTTCGTGGGGGAACTCGCACATGCACCCCGTATCGCAGTGCCTATTTCGCGCGAGCGCGCAGACGCTGCCGTCATAGGCGCTCTCTGCGGCATTGCTGCTTGCCAGCGTGATGCGCGCGGCGAGATGCACCAGGGACGCGGGCAGGTTGTGGACATCGTAACCTTCGGCGGCAAGCGCCGTCGTGGCGCGGGGGTCGGAGAGGTATCGCATGAGGTCTGCAGGACGGTACACATAGATGAGCGCTCCGCAGGGGCGCCAGACCAAAACGCTCATATGGATCCCGAGTGGCTGGAGCTCGCGGTTGCATTGGGCTATGACGGCGAGCAGGCGAGAGCGTCGCTCTTCGATATGGGTGGCGCTGGGTTTTCCGTTTTGGTTGGCGTAAACGCCTGGATAGGTAAAGAGCGAAGCCGGCTTGATACCTGCGAGCGTAGGGGAGCAGTTGCGCACGACAGCCGTTTGGTATGTTGGGATGTCAATGGTTCGAGTCACGATGCCCCTTTCGGGTCCTCAGTTGTTAGCCTAGGAAAACTTATACACGAAAGTAAGCCATGGTCAACAAAAAAGTTTGAAGAGGGAAACTAATTGACCGAACGGACATGATTTTGGGTTAAGATGGGGACACCCCATGGGGGTATCTAGATAGGGCTACTTGAAAGGGGAACGCATGAGTGACTTGCTCAACCCTGCGAATCTCATCGTGCTTGCCGTGATTGTCGTTGGCATGTTCTTTGGCCTGCGTCGCATTGTCGCTTCGACACACGGAAAGAGCTGCTGCAGCGATGGTGCGAGCGGTAAGAAGGCCAAGAAGGTAGTGGTTGCGGATACCGATCCGTCCCACTACCCCTATAGCGATGAGCTGCTCATCGGCGGCATGAGCTGTGACGGCTGCGCTCAGAACGTAGCCAATGCCCTCAATGCACTGGATGGCGTGTGGGCAACGGTGACGTATGCGGACCACACGGCACGCGTGCGCTCTAAGCAGCCGGTTGATCGTGATGTCCTCGAGACGGCCGTGAAAGACGCGGGCTACTACGTCATGACGCTGTAGGCCTTGCCTTGGATGCGCGTCCTTGTCTAGGCTCGTCCGCGTAGTTCAATGTCCTGGATGTCATCGAAATCGATGGCGATATCCTTGAGCTTGAGCAGTTTAAAGGCGGGCAGTACCTCGTCGAGGATTCCGGTGCGAGCGCGATAGCCGTATGTATCGTAATAGGTGACACGAACCAAGTCGCCACGTTTGAGACCCTCGAGTTTTTTAGAAAGCACGAGGGCTTTTTCTTCCGTGAGCTCACGTTTTGGCTCGACGGTGATTTCCTGCTTGCGTACGAGTTCGTAGTATCCCGTGAGGGCGGCAAAGGGCATAAACTGTGCGGCGCGGTTGGCGCGCACGGCACCGTTGGCAGTGAGGTTGGGGTCGGCGGCGCGGCGTCTGCCCTCGGGGTCCGCCAGGCGCTCGAAGGCGGTCGGCGGGCGCACGGGCTGTTGTTTGGGTTTAGGCACGGTGTCCTCCAACTTGTTCGTTGCGTTCGCGCGCGGTGGCGCCGGCGGTAAAGCTTAATCCCTTGACGAGCGCGTTCTTGCCGTACTTGCCTTTCACGGCCAGGACGGCGCGCGCCAGGTCGCGCTCGCGCTCATCGGCCTCGATATCGCTGAACAGATCGATGGTGGCAAATTCCTCGGGCATGAGGTTACCAAATCCCAGGCTGATGCGCTTGACCGGTCGTTTGGGATCGACAGTCTGCGCCCAGAGCTCATCGAAATAGCCCATGATCTTCTTAAACGAATTGGTACGCTCGGGCAGCTTTCGCGAGGCGTTAGAGTGCGCAAAGAGTGCGGCATAGCCACCGCGCGGTTTGCCGCCATGCTCTCCCACAAAGATGCCATCGATTGCCTGCGCTTCGCGCACCAGGCGACGCCGTTCGTCATCGCGCTGGACGGGCTTGGGCGCACGGGGCGCGAGCTCGGGGCCGGCGGTTGCGGTGGGTTCGATACTCGATGTGCTCGAGCGCAGGTGCCCGCATCCGTCCACATACTGCGCTGTACCGCTGGCGTCGAGTCGGCGGATGTCGGCCCGCTCGCTCGCGTAGCCCACAAAGAGCGAGATGCTGTCGCACACCACGTGTTTGTCGATCAAGTCCAGTACGGCCGCATCGACCATCTCGCGCAAGACGGTGTAGGCCTGCTCGTAGGCATAGCCCTTCGAGAGCACCTGTCCCGTGGTGGTCGAGGTCACCTGCGGGCGATAGGCTTGGATATCGGCGATGGTTGTCGGCTCGCGACCAAAGGCGTGATCGATAAGATATTCGGCATTGACGCCGAGCTCGTCGTAGAGCAGGTTCTCGTCGAGTGCGGCGACGCCCATCAGGTCGTAGACGCCATACTTTTCGAGTCGGGCTGCCACGCCGGGGCCGATGCCCCAGATGTCGGTGATGGGGCGGTGGGGCCAGATTTCCTTGCGAAAGGTCTCGTCGTCGAGTTTGCCGATGCGACTGGGCACGTGCTTGGCGGTAATGTCGAGCGCTACCTTGGCCTGGAATAGGTTGGGGCCGATGCCGACCGTCGCCGTGATGCCGGTGCGCGCGAGGACCTCGTCGCGCAGCGTGCAGGCGAACCCTTCCGCATCGGTGTGATAGAGGTCCAGATAGGGTGTCACGTCGATAAAGCACTCATCGATGGAGTAGACGTGCACGTCCTGGGGGCTGACGTATTCCAGATAGATGCCGTAGATTTGCGCCGACACCTCCATGTAGTGCTGCATGCGCGGTACGGCCTTGATGTAGTCGATGCCGTCGGGTATTTCGAACAGGCGACAGCGGTTGTGAATCCCTAGGTCCTTCATGGCCTGGGTGATAGCGAGGCAGATGGTCGTGCGCCCGCGCGATTCGTCGGCAACGACCAGGTTGGTGGTGAGCGGATCGAGCCCACGGTCGACGCACTCGACGCTGGCGTAAAACGTCTTAAGGTCGATGCAGATATAGGTGTGACGCTCGTGCCCCATGCGTCCTCCTATCAAACACATGTTCTTATCGAATACATGTTCGATAATACCCGCTCATCCGGACATCGTCAAAACCTGTCCCTTTTTGGTAGGTATGGTCGTGCGGTTGCATCGGGGTTTTAACGCAGCTCTAAAGAGTGCGAAACAGCTCGGAAAACCTCGCTTCGTAGCATGAGCCTAACGATTGATACCGCCTATGCGCACGGAAGGGTTGTGGGAAAGATGGTCAATTATGGGTTTGGTATGCCGACGCGCCTTGTTGCGGATGGAGACGTGGCTCGCTGGTGCGGACGATTGGTCGCTCACTACGGTGGCACCAAGGCGCTGGTCGTGTTGGGCGGTGACAAGCATACGCGCGATGAGCTTGTCTCGGCGGCACTTGGCTCGCTTGATCGAGCCCTACTCGAGCGTGTGCTTTTCCGCTGCGGCTCGTTTGAGGGCGACGGGGGAGACGAGCTGATCGACGAAGCCGTGGCCCTGGCGACCGACGAAGGCGTGGACTTTGTCCTGGCGATTGGCGATGCCGATACTGCCGGCTTTGCGCGCGAGCTCGCGCGTCGCATGGCGGCGCTCGATGCCGGCGAAGACGGCTTTGTACCTTATGGATGCATTGTCTCGGAGGGCAAGGTGCCTGCTGTCGTGGGCACCGGCGAGGTTCCCGTTTTTGCCATTATCGCGCCCGAACTGCTGGAGGGCATCGGGTCTCCTCTGCGTGAGTTGCTCGGTAGCGTCTGCGCTGCGGCCTAATATTTGCCATAAAGGGACGGGTTATTTTTGGTTGGTAAAGCGTTTGACCTGCCAAAATAAACCTGTCCCTTTTTAATATGAGCAGGACATTGTCAAGAGGCAAAATCGGGCCTGGCCCCAACGATATGGGGTCAGGCCCTCTCCCTATA
>CABURG010000101.1 GCA_902493835.1 uncultured Collinsella sp.
GTCGACGTCGATCCCGCTGACCGCCCGCTTATCCTGGTAGCACCACGCTGGGAAGAAGCGAAGCCCTTTTTGAGCGAGACACTCTCCCCCAACGAGGAGATTGCGAGCGTATTTGTCGACGCCATTCTTGCCGCCGGCGGTCTGCCGCTGCAGATGTCCATTACCGAAGACGTCGACGTTATCCGTCATTACGTGGAGATCGCCGACGGCATCGCCATTCCCGGCGGTCCGGACGTCAACCCCAAACGCTGGGGCGACGAGCGTCCTTACGACCCCACGCTGTGCTGCGAGATTCGCGACCGTTTTGAGTTTAAGCTGGTTAACGAGGTACTTCGCGCCAAGAAGCCGCTCTTTACCACCTGCCGCGGCACGCAGTTGCTCAATGTCGCCACCGGTGGCACCCTGTGCATGGACGTGCCGAGCCTAGGCGCGCGCGAGGGCCGCACGCAGTGGCGCCATACCCACGTGCTCAACGACCCTGTGCATCCTGTCGAGGTCGTGCCGGGCTCGCTGCTGGAGCGCGCGGTTGGCGGGCACAGGCTGATCCAGACCAACTCCGCACATCACTGCTGCGTCGATCGTCTGGGTAAGAGCACGCGCCTGGTCGCCAAGGCAACCGACGGCGTTCCCGAGTGCATCGAAGTCGAAGGCCAGCCGTTCTGCCTGGGCGTGCAATGGCACCCTGAGTATACGTGGAAGACGCTCGAGACCGACTTTAACCTGTGGAAGTCGTTTGTCGAGGCGGCGGCCAAGGTAAAGCAGGCCCGCTAGCTCGCCAACCGCACAACAGATAAGGGCGCCCCGCCGGCCACATGGTCCGGCGGGGCGCCCTTTTGCCTATACGCGACAGGCACACAGCCCAAGGCTCGCAAGCTCTTATTCGGCCGCCTCGCGCAGGGCCGACATCGTAGCCGCATATTGCTGCTGCAACGCATGCATTCCCTCGCGAGCGCCGTCAACGGCATCGGCGCCGCGCAGCGCTTCGGTTACCACGACCGCCGGCTCGTACAGATTATCGAATCCCAGGTTCTGGCTCACGCCCTTGAGCGTGTGCGCTGCCATAAACGCTTCCTCGGCGTCTCCTGCCGCCATGGCAGCTTCCAACTTGTCCATGCTCTCGTCATCTAAAAACTTGAGGGCAAAGCGGGCAAGCATTTCCCCGCCCATCAGCCGAGCACACGCGTCATCATAATTAGCGCCGATCTTCTCATACGCCTCACGCATGGAAATCATGGATTAAAACTCCTTTGGTCAAACTAAATCGTAGGAAACGCGACGACATCGGCGGGGCGTGCCAACGTCTCGGCAATTTGGTCTTGCACCTCGAGCAGACAATCGAGCAGCAGCGGGTTAAAGGTACCGCACTTACCGTCCAGAATCATCTTGATCGCTTCCTCGTGCGGGATAGCGTCCTTGTACACGCGCACGCTCGTCAGGGCATCGTACACGTCGGCCACCGAAACCACCTGTGCGGCAATGGGAATTTCGTCGCCCTTAAGGCCATCGGGATAGCCCTTGCCGTCCCAGCGCTCGTGGTGCCAACGCGCAATCTGGTACGCATATTCCATAAGCGCATTACCGACGTGATGACGGCCCAGCTCAAGCAGCATGTCGGCGCCGATCGTGGTATGCGTCTTCATAATCTCGAACTCCTCGGGCGTAAGGCGTCCGGGCTTGTTGAGAATCGCATCGTCTATCGACATCTTGCCGATATCGTGCAGAGCCGAAGCCAGGGCGATCGTGGAGCGTTCCTCATTGTCGAGGGAGATCGCGTCGCTACGCCGGACCAGACAGCCAAGCAGCAGCTCGGTCAGCTTCTCGATGTTCGTAACGTGCCTGTCGCTCTCGCCGTTGCGAAGCTCCATGACGCCGGCCATGATGTCGATGAGCATGCGACTGTTCTTGACGCGCTCGTTGTACTGCTGGGACAGCAGGTTCGTCAGGCGGCGCTGTTTGGCGTATAGGCGGATGGTGTTGCTTACACGGCGGCGCACGACACGGGAGTCAAACGGGCGGTTGATATAGTCCGAGGCGCCCAGCTCGTACGCGCGCAGAACCATATCATCGGAATCTTCGCTCGAGATCATGATGACAGGCAGATTGTCAGTAGCCGATCGGTGCGATAGATCGGCCAGCACCTCAAAGCCGCTTATGCCCGGCATGACAATGTCCAGCAGCACGAGCGACAACTCATCGCCATGGCGGTCGACCATGTCGAGCGCCGCACGACCGTTATCAGCCTCGAGGATGCAATACTCATCCTTGAGCATCTCGTTGAGAATGGCTCGGTTCATCTCGGAGTCATCGACAATAAGCACCAAAGGCTTTTCGCTTTGGAAGACCTCGATGGAATCGGCATCGGTCACGACCGTACCGGCTTTTGCCTTAGCGCGGCTCAATAACTGGACAGCGCGGCCAACGCCCTCATCGACCGTCTCGCCATGAATGAGAACGCCACCAACACATGCCGTCAAGCTCACGTACTCATGGCCCGGAATAATCGTGGAACGAACGGCATCGGATACCTGATGCAGGCGACGGGTGAAGTCATCGGAGGGAATATTGGGCATGACAACCACAAACTTGTCGCAGCCATAGCGCACAAGCTCGTCAGTCGAACGGATTCCGCTGCGCATGGCTGTCGCCACAGCACCGAGCGCAAGGTCGCCGGCATGACGGCCACACGTATCGTTGAAGACCCTAAAATCATCAAGGTCGATCATCGCAATGCCGGCATTCATGCGGGCGCTACGGAGCTTTTCCTCGTAATATCGGCGATTGCGCACGCCCGTCAGCACGTCGGTGTAGACAAGGTCCTCTTCTGTGGCCTCTTGCTCATCAATCGGACGCACCATCAGCAAGACGTGAGGCTCGCCCTCGACCTTTAGAGGGCGCAGACGGGCGCGGTACTCAACACCATCGTTGAGCAGTTGCTCCGACACCTCACCCGAATCTGCCAAGGCCTCAAGACTCGACTGACGCAGACAAGGGCAGCGATCGCCGGCGAGCAAGCAGTTAGGCTCGCTCTTAATCTGATCGGCCGACAGCAAACGCACCACGGGGTAGGTCTGCGCGACGCGGGCGACCTCGGCGGCAGCCTCCTCGTCGGTTAGATTGGCCTCGTGATTATTGAGCATATGGGGCCCTTTCGATAGTTTCGCATGGTAGCGGTGGGTTCCAAATGTTACAAGGGTAACACCTTGCCGATGCAGGTAAGCACGTGAATGCTGTTACATTTTTATGAGTTGGCAGACGGTGCAATTGAAGCCGCAGACGTGAGGTTTTGAGCACCTTTGTTAACACTGCCGAAACGTTTGCGGGTGAAGGCTGTTTTGATTTTTACGGCTGCTAGAGCTCCAGGATGCCACGGACAGTCTGGGCAGCCGCTGCCGGGCGATCGCGCAGGCCGTTGTGCGCGCCGGGAACCATTACGAGTGGACAGTCCAAAAGCTCAGCCGCCATCCTCGTTCCCGCCTCGCGGGGCGTACCAATCGAGAGCTCGCCCAAAAGCACGGCGGCCACCGTTTTTGACGCACGAACGCTGCCCCAATCGGGAACGCAGGTCATAGTAATCCCGTATTCGTTCGCCATGAAACTGCGGCCGTTGCGCAGGGCATGCTTGGCTTCTGCCTCGGTTAACTTGGGGGCCTCAGGGTCCGAATCGCCGATGGCGCCCAAGAAGGCCCGTAACGCCCTGGAGACCTTTCCCGCGGCGATCATCTCGAGCAAAACCGGGGCCGCGCCCAGGCCGGCACCCTCATCCGTCACGGCGGGTTCATGCAGAATCGCACGCGAGATTATGGCGGGGTTTGCACGGAGAAGCTCCAGGGTCACCAGCGTACCGGCACTGTGCGCGAGCACGTTTGCCGGAGCGCCAATATGCTCGATAACAGCCTGCAGGTCGGCGGCTTGGGCGGTGAGGTCGTAGCGTCCGTCTGCAGCGTCGCCGCTCTCGCCGCAACCGCGGCGGTCGTAGGCAATGACGCGACAGTCGCGGGCGAGCTCGCGGGCGATGGCGTCAAAAAAGACGCCGTCGACGCAGGCGCCATGCACGCACACCAAGGCGGGTGCATCGGACGATACAACCGGGCCGGTATACTCGCGGCAGGCGATCGTGGTGCCCGCGTTCTCGACCGTAAAATCCATGTTGTGCCCCCATCATCAATGCCCATCCAGTTGTACATCAGTACGGTTGGATGGACCCGCATTTCCTTACGCCTTGTTAACAGATTAACTGTACCTGACCCGAGACTTTTCATAGCACGGCATAATGAGCGACGTGAAAAAACGAAACTTGTAAAGCAAGAGCCCACACCTTGCTTTGGAGCCGATGCTATGCTTAGGCACAATTGTCTTGAGGAGCATATGCCTATGTCTACGTTTTTGAATGCCAGCCCCATCTTTGGGCCCGTTCGCAGCCGTCGCCTTGGTCTCTCGCTCGGCGTCAACATGATGCCGGCCAGCGGCAAAATCTGCACGTTCGACTGCATTTACTGCGAAAACGGCCTCAACGCCGAGCGCCCCTGCCATGAGCCGTACAACACAGCTGCCGTGGTACTCGACGCGCTCGAGGCAAAACTGCGCGAGATGGCAACCGAGGGCGAGCTCCCCGATGTGATCACCTTCGCAGGCAACGGCGAGCCCACCGCCGCACCCGAATTTCCGCAGGCCATCGCCGGCGCCGTTGCGCTGCGCGACCAGCTAGCCCCAAACTCCAAGATCGCCGTGCTCTCCAACGGCACGCGCGCCGATCGCCCCGAGGTGCACGACGCGCTCATGATGGTCGACGACAATATCCTCAAGCTCGATACCGTCGACCCGGCGTTTATCCAGCTGCTCGACCAGCCTGTTGGCCCCTACGATGTGGAGCACCAGATCGAGACGTTCGCAAGCTTTGACGGTCATGTCATTATCCAGACGATCTTTTTGACCGGCGAGTATCAGGGCAAGCTCATCGACAACACCGGCGAGGAGTACGTCGGCCCTTGGCTCGCGGCGCTCGAGCGCATTCGCCCGCAGGAGGCGACCATCTACACGGTGGCGCGCGAGACGCCGATCGCCGGCCTTGCCAAAGCAGCACCCGACGTCCTCGACACGATTGCCGCACGTGTGCGTGCCCTCGGCATTCCCTGCCAGGTGAGCTACTAGCAAAACCACGCAGCAGCTAGTGCCCGCTATCCCGCCCCATCAGCTGCGGTGATATAGTTCCTGTTTATGCTGTTAAACCGCTTAAATCGGAACTATATCACCGCAACTTTTATGGACGCGTGGGTGGGCTATACTAGCTGCGGATGAAAGGAAGTTAGCCATGTATGACAAAGGACCCGTGCCCGGCCGCAACGACGCCTGCTGGTGCGGCAGCGGAAAAAAATATAAGAAATGCCATAGCGCCTTCGACGAGCGCCTCGAGCGCCTGTGGGAGGAGGGCTGGGAGGTTCTGCCCCGCACGCTCTACAAGACGCCCGCCGACATCGAGGGCATCAAGCGCTCCGCCGCCATCAACGTAGGCGTGCTCGACTACGTAGGCGAGCACATCGCCGCAGGCATGACCACCAACCAGATCGACCAGATGATCTACGACTACACCGTCGAGCACGGTGGCACGCCGGCCGACCTCAACTACGAGGGCTACCCCAAGAGCGTGTGCACCTCGATCAACGACGTGGTCTGCCACGGCATCCCCTGCGATACGGACGTGCTGCACGAGGGCGATATTATCAACGTGGACTGCTCCACGATTTTGGACGGCTACTTTAGCGACTCGAGCCGTATGTTCTGCATCGGCGAGGTCTCTGCCGAGCGCCAGCGCCTGGTCGACGTCACCCGCGCCAGCGTGGAGGCGGGTCTGGCTGCCGTCAAGCCGTGGCTGCCGCTCTCCGTGATGGCTGAGGCCGTGCAAAAGACGGTCGAGGACGCCGGTTTTAGCGTGGTGCGCGAGTACGGCGGGCACGGCATCGGTAAGGAGTTCCACGAGGACCCGTTTGTGGGCTTTACTACCGAGGCGCCCGATGTGGACACCATCATGGCCCCGGGCATGGTCTTTACCATCGAGCCCATGGTCAATGCCGGAGCGCCCGACATCAAGATTAGCAAGGGTGACGGTTGGTGCGTGCGCACCAAGGACGGCAGCGATTCGGCCCAGTGCGAGGTACAGCTCGTGGTGACCGAGGACGGCTACGAGCTGCTGAGCTGGTAGCCGTGGATGCGCCGGGCTTTGCGATGGATATGTTAACCATCGCGTAGCCCGGCGTTTTTATAGCGTTTTGCCTGATACAACCTGCCAAAATAAACCTGTCCCTTTTTGGCAGGTCGAGCGGAAAGGACCGTTTGTGAACATCCTGGTTTTGCTGCCCGTCA
>CABURG010000102.1 GCA_902493835.1 uncultured Collinsella sp.
AAGGCACTCTTTGATCGCGTGCTCGCCGACGGCCACGACAGCGCCATCTTTATCTCGCTGTGCAGCGAGTGGTCTGCCTGCTACGCCAACGCGTGCCAGGTTGCCGATACCCACGAGCTCGACGTGCGCCGCATCGACTCGCGCACCGGCTCGGCCGCCGAGGGCCTGCTGGTGGAGTACGCGCTGGCCATGCGCGAGGATGGCCGCAGCCTGGACGAGACCGAGGCGCAGATCCGCGCGACGCTGCCCGACGCTCACCTGCTGCTGATTCCCCGCACGCTCGAGAACCTGGTAAAGAACGGCCGCGCACCTAAACTTGCCGGCCAGCTCACGCAGATGCTCAACATTCGCCTGGCCGTTTCGCCGGAGTGGAAATCGGGCGAGATCAAGGCCATCAAGAAGGGTCGCGGTGCCAAGCGCATCGTCGCCAACACCATGGCCGATTGCCTCGCATTTTTGGCCGAGCACCCGGGCTCCAGCGTGCGCGTGCTCACGACCGGCGCCGCCGAGGAGCAGGAGCTCGTCAACCAAGCGCTCGCGGGCCAAGACTACGTAGACGCCGGCACCGGCCCCATCGGCTGCACCATCGCCACCCACGTAGGCGTCGACGCCATCGCCATCAGCTACTGTCCCCGCTACCAGCCCATCCACTAGGGGCACCTTTACCACTTGCGGTGGAATAGGGACTGTTTTTGGCTTATTAGCCGCCAATCAATCCCTATTTCGCCGCAACTTAGAAATCGGCAATCAGCCCTGCGGGCCCCGGAACAGTTCCTCATGCGAGCCCATTCTGACCAGTCGGATCACAGGATTAGTCTTATGCGGCAAGTACAGAACGGCCACATCGACCAACCCATCGGATAGATGGAAATCGATGTGGCCGTTGTAATTGCCGCCCGGGTTTGAAAGCTCATGGGCGCCATATTCCGCGGGAAGCGAGCCACGAGCTGCAAGCTCTGCGATCGCCGCCTTAAACTCGGTTTTTAGCTGCGGATGAATGCGCATCGTCCGTTTGTAATCCGCCTTAAACTGAGCCTCGACTTTAATCTCAAACATCGCTAGTCCTCATCGAGGAACGATATAAGCTCATCAACGTTATTGAATGACGGGCTGTCGTCTGGCAGAATCCCCAACTCATGAGCCTCGGCAATCACCATGGCGCGCCTCGTCGCCTCGTTGGGAACTTCGGGCCGACCCACAATCTCAAACGGAATCTTTCGCTGATTTACCAGCTGCCGAACAGCAAGGTTGAGATACGAATTGAGACTCAGGCCAACTGTATCCAAGAACTCAGTCGCCTGTTCCTTGAGCCCCTCTTCGATGCGAACCGTCGTAGGCTTAACCGTTGCAGTAGACATACGCGACCTCCTCGCTCTCGTCTTTTGCATCAGTATACCCAGTTTAGAAGGCAGACTGATGTTAAATAGCATCAGTCTGCCTTCTCATCACTACAACGACAGGCACGCTCGCCCTACATCAGCCCGCTCAGGGCGATGTCGACGGCCTCGTTGAGGTCGTCGGTAATATGCACCAGCTCCGGATCGAGCGGGCTGATCATACCGGCGTCCATCACCGGACCGTTAAGCCAGTCGAATAGGCCCTGCCAGTACTCGGTGCCCACCAGCACGAGCGGCATGCGCTTGACCTTGTGTGTCTGCACCAGCGTGAGCACCTCGAACATTTCGTCGAGCGTACCAAAACCTCCGGGAAACACGATGGCGCCCGAGCTGTATTTGACGAACATGGTCTTGCGCACAAAGAAGTAACGGAAGTCCATGCCGAGGTTCACGTATTTGTTGAGCCCGTGTTCGTGCGGAAGCTCGATACCCAAGCCGACCGACTTGCCGTTCACGCTCGCCGCTCCCCTGTTGGCCGCCTCCATGACGCCGGGGCCACCGCCGGTGATAACCGCCACGCCGCGCTGGGCGATTTTGCGGCCAACGGCGCGCGCCGCCTTGTAGAGCGGATCTGTCTTGGGCGTGCGGGCACTGCCGAAGATGGTCACCGCAGGACCAAGCTCGGTAAGCGCGCCAAAGCCATCGACAAACTCTGCCTGAATGCGCAGCACGCGCCAGGGGTCGGTGTGCAACCAGTCGGTCGAGTCCTCGGGCGCCAGCAGGTTGGCGTAGGTGTTGTCCTTAGGAATCATGGGGCCGCGCATGACCACGGGGCCGCGCCGGTACGTCTCGTCGTAGGCGGGCTCGCCCTCCACGTTCTCATTCTTAATCATGGGATACTCCTATCGAAAATAGAAACGGGCGGGGTCGACGCCATGCGTCAAACACCCGCCCGAACATCAACTATTCGGTATGGTACCCACGATGCATCAAGTGCTTGCAAGCTATCGGTCATCGGTCTCGCAGACGGTGTTAGCGAACGTGATGACCGGCCAGCGCACGCCCCTTGCCGTTGCTAGCGCTCTGCAAGCGCCCGCGCCGCTCTTAGTAGTCCACCGCCGCAGGACTGTTCATCCAGTCGCTCACAAACGCGCCGTAGCGGCCCTCGATAATGGCCTGACGGGCACGCTGCATAAGGTTGAGCAGGTAGTAGATGTTGTGCATCGACAGCAGAATACCGCCGAGCATCTCCTTCTGCGTGACCATGTGACGGATGAGCGCACGGCTGTAGCCGCCCGTGCACACCGGGCAGGTGCAGGTGGGGTCGATAGGGCCGTCGTCGTGCGCAAAGCGCGCGTTGCGGAAGTTAAGGCGACCTTCACTGGAGAACGCCGTACCCATGCGGCCGGTGCGCGTCGGCAGCACGCAGTCGAACATGTCGATACCCACGCCCACGCCGCGCACGAGCGTGGTAGGGTTGCCGACGCCCATGAGGTAGCGCGGCTTGTGCTTAGGCATGTACTCGGAAACCAGCGGTGCCAGCGTCTCGAACATGGTCTCGTGGTCTTCGCCCACCGAATAGCCGCCGATGCCATAACCCGGGAAGTCGCCGCACTCCTCCAGATGGCGCAGCGAGCGCAGGCGCAGGTCCAGGTGCATGCCGCCCTGGACGATGCCAAAGAGCGCCTGGTCATCGCGGGTATGCGCCTTATAGCAGCGCTCGGCCCACATACTCGACAGCTCAACGGCGCGCTCAACGTAGGCGCGCGTGGCGGGGTAGCCCGGGCACTGGTCCAGCTGCATGCAGATATCGGACCCGAGCTTCATGGCGATTTCCATGTTGTCCTCGGGCGTCCAGAACACGTGGCGGCCGTCGTAGTCGTTGACGATAAAGCGCACGCCCTCGTCGGTGAGCTTGACGGCGTCGTTGTGGCTGAACACCTGGAAGCCGCCCGAATCGGTAAGAATGGGGCCGTGCCAGTTCATAAACTTGTGCAGGCCGCCCAGCTCGGCAATGGTGTCCTCGCCGGGACGCATGGACAGGTGATAGGTGTTGGCAAGCACGATCTGGGCGCCGAGCTGTTTGACGGTCTCGGTAGGAATACCCTTGACGTTTGCCTTGGTGCCCACGGGCATAAAGATTGGCGTCTCGATGTCACCGTGCGGGGTGTGCAGTACGCCGGCACGCGCGTGCGTCGTCGGGTCCTCGGCGATCAGGTCGAATTTAAAAAGGCTCTGGTCCATAAACTGGAACTCCTTGGTTGCGGTTCATACGCAAACCATTATACGGGCAACCCGCAAGGAGCACCGACTCGACAGAAACTGGTGCAAAGGGGACAGCAAACGAGCGTGGATTTTCGGACGCCTATCTCATGAGAGTGGATAATCTCCCACTTTTGCCCGAAACACAGACCAAAAACGGGAGATTATCCACTCTCGTTCGGCGGGTACTCATTTAAGTACGTCCCCAATGAGTGGAGCTATTTACCAGCCACGCCAACGCCGATGTTTTGGCAACGCCGATGTTTTGGGAATGTCAGCGAGCGGTCGCCAGGGCGAACAAATTGGCATGAAAAGAGGGCGGCATAGACCTTCTGGTCATGCCGCCCTCTTTGAATGACAAGTTGTCGCCCTGGCGACCGCGCAGCGTCGGCCCGTTACGGCGTTTGGTAAAACGCCGTAACTCTTAGGGCCGCTGGCCCATGCCGCCCTCGAGGGTGACGGTCTCACCGTTCATGTACTTAAAGTCGGGACCGCAGAGCTGAACGACCACGCGGCCGATTTCCTTCTCGACGTCGCCGTAGTGGCCTGCCGGCGGCATGTGGACGTTGGCCTTGAACGCCTCGGGATAAGCATCCTGGAAGTTCTCGAGCGCAGCGGTCCAAGCAAGCGGGCACACGATGTTGACGTTGATGCCGTCCTTGCCCCACTCGTTGGCTGCAACGCGAGTCAGACCGCGGATGCCCTCCTTGGCAGCGGCATAGCTGCACTGGCCGTAGTTGCCAAACAGGCCGGCGCCCGAGGCAAAGTTGACCACGGAGCCCTTGGTCTCCTTCAGGTGCGGATAGGCCTTCTGCATGTACAGATAGGTAGCATACAGACCGGAATAAATGGCCAGGTTAAACTGATCCATGGTGTGGTCGGCGATGGTCACACCCGAGGCGCTGGCCTGAGCGTTGTTAACGACGGCGTCGATGCGGCCGAACTCCTCAATGGCCTTGTCGATGACGTTCTGGACGACGGCCTCGTTGTCCTGACCAGCCGAGACATCGGCCTGAACAGGCAGAACCTTGACGCCGTACTCGGCCTCGAGGGACTCCTTGGCAGCCTCGAGCTTGGCAACGTTGCGACCGGTAATGACGAGGTTTGCGCCCTCCTTGGCAAAAGCGATATCGATGCCGTAACCGATGGAGCCAGCGGAGCCGTCCTTAAGCGTGGCCTTGCCGCCGCCGGTGACGATCACGGTCTTACCAGTGAAAAGTCCCATACAAAGTCCTTTCGAATCGCGACGGGCACGCCCGCCGACTGCGCGTATCCAACTTCACGCGCCAAAAGCTGAAATGCAACTTTAGCGGGTTCAAGTGAAAAATAAAGACCGCACCAGGCGAACGGCGCAACGTCATTCGGCGAAGGGAATGTCAAGCGTAAACTGAATTTAGAGGACGAATTTTTGCTATCCAAGCGAGTCATCGAACACGTTTTGAAACTTTGCTGCGGGGCGCGGGATGTCGGCGCGAGACTTTATCATAGGGTGACAAACAACGATGAGGAGCACATGCCTATGACAGACGAGCTGGACCCCCAGACTCAACAGCATATTGATGATTCAGCAGACGTCGCCGTAGATACTGACGCTGCGACCTGCGATAGTATCGACATCGACGACCCCATCTTGGACGAAAGCGCTACGGCGGAAACCCCCGAAACAGAAAACGCCGATGAGCAAAACGACGATGCGCCCGCTCAGGACGACGCCCCGCAAGCAGCGGGCCCCATCGAGGTATCTTCGGAAGAAGAGCTCGATGCCGTCATGGACTCCATGATGGATGCTGTCAAAGCGATGAAAGACGCCGTCGCCGATGCCGATATTGATGCCGAGGAAGAGGAGGCCGCCGAGGCGGCCTCGACCTTTGTGCCCGGCGAGACTCCGGTTGCCGACCAGGGCAGCACCATGCCCTCGTTTCTGCAGCTCGAGCACCCCACGATTGGCGCCGATGCGGTCGATCCGCACGCAGCAGGCTTTTCTGTGGTCGAGGGCGGTACCGGCAATATCGCCGCGCCGCAGGCTGCCGATGCGGACGCTGCCGACACCGCTCGCCCGACCGCCCCGCACTCCCCCGCCGCGAGCCGCGATCTGGGGACCGCTGTCTCGAACACTGCGAACGCCGTGGGCACCTTTATCGCCCAGGGTGCCTCGGCCATGCGCGAGATGAACGCCGCGAAAAAGGCACTTGCCGATGCCCGCGCCCACCTGGCCGAACTTGAGCAGCGCATTGCCGATCAGGCCGAGGAACTCGAGACGCGCCAGGATATCGCAGGCCGCTACGAGCAGATCGTCGCCGACCAGCGTCAGGCGATCGCCACAGCGCAAAAGACCGCTGCGGCAGCCGAAATCGATCGCGATGTCCATGCTTCCAAAGTAGCAGAGCTCAAGGGTCAGCTCGAACAAATGAAGACAGAGGATGACGCGACCGAGCTCCGCCTGAAGGCCGCGCTCGATGCCGTGGAGGCCCGCGAGGCGAGCTCGCGCGAGACCGGCAACCGCCTCGTTCGCCGTCTTGAGGATTCCAAGCGCATCCGCGACAAGGTGCAGGCCGAGCGAGACGCCGGCATTGCCGCCGCACAACAAACCGTCGACGCCACGCGCGCCCAGCTCGAGACACTGCGTCATGAGTATGCCGAGCTGCAACGCAATCCCTCGGCAAATCCCGCCAACTATACGGTGCGCACCAGCGAGCTCTCGATGCAGATCTCCGACACGGCAGATGCCCTGCGTAAAG
>CABURG010000103.1 GCA_902493835.1 uncultured Collinsella sp.
ATCGCCGGCAGCTCGAGCGTGCGGGCGCGCTCATCATACGGTGCCAGAATGGCCTCCTCCAGCGCCTTGCAGGCGGCGGCGCGCACCTTGTGCACAGCGGAGAAGCCCATACCGCAGCCGGCGTCGAGCGCCACATTAAAGCTCGCCGCCTCAAAGGGCGAGGAGCCCATGCGGCCCACATGCTCAACCAGGTCGGATGCCTCGACCGCGCGGGTCTTGGCGGCCTCGACGGTGAAGCCCGTGGCGGTGGCGGTGAGCGCGGGGTTGTCGCAGCAGGTGAGTGTGACAGTAAACGGCTCGCCCAGGCGCGCCACGACGGACACATCAACAGCTCGGCGGCGCAGCACATCGCGCTTGAGCGCGGCACCGGCGGCGTCGATGGCACGCTGACTGCGAATCACGCGGACGCGGCAGCCCTCGGGCATGCTGCGGGGCACGCGGCACTCGATAACATCGCCCGCGGCGGCATCATCGGCGGCAATGGTGGTCAGGAACTGGTCAAACTCGTTATCGTGGCGAAGCTCCAGCAGGTCGCCCTTGCCCACGGGCTCAAACAGCTCAATGCGGGCGATGGCGGCGCGGCGACGGCGGTCGTCGGGCTTGAGGCCGCGCACATCGCGGTTGGCCGGGCGGCTGCCCAGCACCGTGCCCACGATCTGGCCGCGGTTGTTGGAGCGCTCGTAGCTCATCATCTCGTCGCCCGAGGTGCCGTCCTGATAGGCGTGCGTAAAGTCGCGGTTGAAGCAGCGCTTGAGCTGGCGCTGGCGGGCGGCTTCCTCGTCCTTGGCAACGGCGACCCCTGCCAGCATGTCGTCAATTTCGTGACGATACACATCAACGATGGAGTACACGTAATCGGGCGCCTTCATGCGACCCTCGAGCTTGAGCGATGCGGCGCCGGCGTCATACAGACGGCGAACAAGCTGTGAGGTGTTGGTGTCACGCGGGCATAGAGCGCGCTCGCGACCGGCAGGGGAGAGCGTGCGGCCGTTCTCGTCGATCAGCTCGTAAGGCAGGCGACAGGGCTGAGCGCACATGCCGCGGTTGGCCGAGCGGCCCGCCATGGCAAAGCTCGACAGCAGGCACAGACCCGAGTAGCAAAAGCAGATGGCGCCGTGGCTAAAGACCTCAAGGTCCACATCGGGCGCGGCATCGTGAATGGCGGCAATCTCGTCGATGGAAAGCTCGCGCGAGAGGGTCACGCGGTCGGCGCCCTGCTCGCGGCACCAGATAGTCCCACGGTCATCGTGGATGTTCGCTTGGGTCGAGATATGCGTCTCGATGCCGGGCATGGTGCGTTTGACCTCAAAGAACAGGCCCCAGTCCTGGATGATGAAGGCGTCAGCGCCCAGCGTGGAGCAGCGATGGATGAGTTGCAGCGCATCGCCCATCTCGGACTGCTTGATGACGATGTTGACCGTGACGTAGACGCGCGACCCGGCCAGATGTGCGGCGCGGCAGGCCTGCTCAAAGGCCTCGTCGGTAAAGTTGGTGGCCTTGCGGCGGGCGTTGAAGCTTCCCATGCCGCAGTAGATGGCGTCTGCCCCGGCAGCGAGTGCGGCGGCAAAGGGCTCCGGGCCTCCGGCGGGGGCCAAGAGCTCGGGTCTGCGGTTGGTGGTTCGACTGGCGGTTGCGGTCATATCCTGCCTTTCAAAATGCTCAGATATACAAAAGTATAGTGGCGTCGCTGCGGTGGGCGACGCCCGCAGCCTAAGCAGGACAAAGTCTTCAGCAGCTTGGACTGGCTGCTCCACATGAGAACCGTTCAGCGGTTCGGGGAAACCGTTGGGCGATAAAATATTCTCGCAACGTGATAATAATCTTGCATCGCGCGGAAACCTTGAGTACTATCCCAATCAAGCGCGGTGTTCAGACCGAACTGTGCCTCCCGGTGTGAACACCGCGCTCACGCTCTCTCAATTGATCGTAAGGAGAAAAACATGAGCAAGACCGTCGTGTCTTCCGATAACGCACCCGCAGCCATCGGCCCGTATTCCCCTGGTATCCAGGCCGGCAACATGGTGTTCCTGTCCGGCCAGCTGGGCATCGATCCCGCAACTGGCAAGATGCCCGAGGGCGTCGAGGCCCAGGCCAAGCAGTCCCTCGCCAACGTCGAGGCCCTGCTGACCGCTGCCGGCGCCACCTTTGCCGATGTCGTCAAGACCACGGTCTACCTGGCCGACATCGCCGACTTCGCCGCCGTGAACGAGATCTACGCCTCCAAGTTCGAGGCCCCGTTCCCCGCGCGCAGCGCTTTCCAGGTTGCCGCCCTTCCGGCTGGCGGTCTGGTCGAGATCGAGGTCGTCGCCGCTCTCTAAGGCGTTGGCCACAACTAAACATGACATGCAAAAAGACCCTGCAGCGCGTGCGAGCTGCAGGGTCTTTTGTCAAGTGACGGATCGCTTGTGGAGCCGCGCTTCATTTTGTTCGTTAGCCTTCCTTTCGGACTTTTTGCAGGTAGCGGTAGACGCTGGGCTCCGAGATGCCCAGCGCGGTGGCGGCGCAGGCAACAGCGCCCTTGAGCATGAACACCCCGTTGCCGTTGAGGTGGCGAATGACGTCCACGCGGTCGCTCTGACCAAGCGACGCTACATCCAGCCCACGCGCGCTCAGCAACTCAGCAATGCTGCGGTCGATGAGCTCCTGTGTGGACTCCGAAAGGCTTTCGACCTCGATAGGGGCGGGCTCCGTGCGCGTTGGCGCCGCGTCGAAGCACGCCATGAGCTGCTGCGCCATGGCGTTGATGGAGCGTACGGTCGAGAGGTCGGTGTTGACGCAGAGCATACCGACGATCTCGTCATTCTCGCGGATAAAGTACGTCGCTGACTCCAACGTCTTGCCTCCGGCGCCGCGGCCCTCGTAGCCCGTAATAAACGGCAGGTCGCGATACTTGGCGTCGTGCATGATCTTGAGTGCCAGATCGGTGGCGGGACCGCCGACCTTGCGGCCGCTCACGATGCCGTTGCGAATATCGACGATGGCGTGGTCGGGATCCGAGAAATCGTGCAGCACGATTTCGCTGTTTTTGCCGAGTATCTGCTCCAGAAAATCGACCATCGGCAAAAAGCGGCGTACGGTCTCGTTCACGGGCAACTCCTTTGAGTGAAATCGGAAATGTTCATAACAATTTTTTCTCATGGTAACACGCTGCCCATCATCTCGTATATCCGCAGGTACATTGCGTAATACAGATGAGCGGTAGATATTTGGCGGTAAACGGTTGACCAAAAGAAAAGTTAGATGTTATTTTGACCAGACACTTTCATGACCTGCGGAAATGCGTTAATTCAGCTGAAGAATAGTCTGATAACAAAAAATTATTATTGAGAATGAGAATCATCTTTAATACGATATGCAATGAAGGCACAACCTCAACCCCGCACTGCGTCACAATAGAGCGTTAGATGCGAAAACAACTACTTCGAGGATTGGTGGTCAAATGACCCAGGAGACGGTTACGAACGGCACTGAAGCCCTGTTCACTCGCGAAGGCATGCCTCCCGTTAAGGAAATGATCCCGTGTGCCCTTCAGCACGTACTGGCATCGTTTGCCGGCATCATTACCCCGGCGGTCATCATGGCCGGCGTCTACGGCTTTAATAGCCAGCAGAGCACCGACATCATCCAGGTCGCGCTCATTCTTTCGGCGATCGATACGGCCCTTCAGGCCTTCGCTCCCTTCCGTCGCATCGGCGGCGGCCTGCCCATCGTCATGGGCGTTTCGTTCGCGTTCCTGCCGGCCCTGCAGGCCATGGGTGCCTCGGGCTTTAGCTTTGGTGCGCTGCTGGGTGGCGAGATCGTCGGCGGCGCCGTCGCGGTCCTCTTTGGTCTGGCCTACAGCAAGATCAAGTGGCTGTTCCCACCCGTCGTGACCGGTACGGTCATCTTCTCCATTGGCGTCTCTCTCTATCCCACGGCCGTCAAGTATATGGCCGGCGGTATGGGTACGCCGCTGTGGGGCACCCCGCAGGCCTGGTGCGTCGCTCTTATCACCTTCGCCGTGGTCTTTGCGCTCGCCAACTTTGGCAAGGGCACGCTCAAGCTGGGATCCGTGTTCTTTGGCATGATCGTTGGCATGATCGTCTCCATCCCCTTTGGCATGATCGACTTCTCCAGCGTCGCCACCGCTCAGGTCTTCGCCCTTCCCAAGCTCATGCCCTACGCGCTCGAGTTTGATCCCGAGGTCTGCATTACCCTCGCCGTCGTGTTCCCCATGGTTGCTATTCAGGTTATCGGTGACGTCTCCGCCGCCTGCCTGGGCTCCATCGACCGTATGCCCACCGAGCGTGAGCTCTCCGGCGCTATCGTGTCCCAGGGCCTCACCTCTATGGTCGGCGGCCTGCTGGGCGGTCTTCCCACCAGCGCCCTTGGCCAGAATGTGGGCATCATCTGCTCCAACAAGGTCGTCAACAAGTGGGTCTTTGTGATCATCGCGGCCGTCTTTGCCATCGCCGGCCTGTTCCCGCAGCTTTCTGCCGTCCTTTCCGCTATCCCGCAGCCCGTCATCGGCGGCGCGACCGTCGGCGTCTTTGGCACCATCACCATGAACGGCGTGCGCATGTTCACCCGCGAGGGCCTCACGCAGCGCACTACCACTATCGTCGGCACCTCCGTCGTCTTTGGCCTGGGTATCTGGATGGCCAGCGGTTGCCTTGCCGGCGAGGGTATGCCCGCCTGGGTGTCCACCGTCATCGGCTCCAATGCCGTAACCCCCACCGCCATCATGGCCATTGTCCTTAACCTGATCCTTCCGCAGACGCCGGTCGTGGCTCAGCATATCGATGCTGCCAAGGACGCTGCCGTGGATCTGGTCTTGCCCGAGAGCAAGAAGTAACCAATTCGGTGCTATTCGTCGGCGGACGCATCGCCTCGTCCGCCGACGTCATGCGGCGCCAAGCCGCACTTCAAAGGGTTTGTCCCTTTGGTGAAGCGTTGACGGGAGAGGGCCCGTTTCCGGTGTAGGCCGGCGCTTCGCACTCCGCCATGTCAGAGGTGTCAAACCCCGCCCCTGATGTTGAAGGGAGCATCCATGCTTCTGGTCGCTAACGGTTCCGTCTTTACTCGCAACGCTCAGACCCCGTTCATTCCAAACGGTGCGGTCGCCATTGACGGAGATACGATCGTCGAAGTAGGTCCCGAGTGCGAGCTCAAGGCCAAGTACCCGGATGCCGAGTACGTCGACGCCCAGGGCAACCTCATCATGCCCGGACTTATCAACTGCCACACCCACATCTACTCGGGTCTGGCCCGCGGCCTTGCCATTAAGGGCTGCAACCCCACCAACTTCCTGGAGAATCTTGAGCAGCAGTGGTGGAAGATCGATGACAACCTGACGCTCGACGGCACCAAGGCCAGCGCCTATGCCACGATTCTTGACTCCATCCGCGATGGCGTCACCACGATCTTCGATCACCATGCGAGCTTCTGCGAGATCCCGGGAAGCCTCTTCACCATTAAGGACGCAGCTCAGGAGCTGGGCATGCGTTCGTGCCTGTGCTACGAGGTCTCTGATCGCCGCGGCCAGGAAAAATGCGACCAGGCCATTGCCGAGAACGCCGAGTTTGCCCAGTGGGCCGCCAAGGAGCGTCACGATAACGATAACCACATGATCGCCGCCATGTTTGGCGGTCACGCCACCTTTACGCTGTCGGACGAGACCATGGACAAGATGGCTGAGGCCAACAACGGCCTGACCGGCTTCCACATCCATGTGTGCGAGGGCATGAACGACGTGTGGGATTCCCGCCTCAACCGCGGTGGCATCAGCCCCGTCGAGCGCCTGCTGCAGCACAACCTGCTGGGTCCCGACACCATGCTGGGCCACTGCATCCACGTGACGCCTGCCGAGATGGATATCGTCAAGGAGTCCGGCACCTGGCTCGTCAACAACCCCGAATCCAATATGGGCAACGCCGTGGGCTGCGCCCCCGTGCTCGAATTCTTCCGCCGCGGCATTCCTGTGTGCATGGGTACCGACGCCTACACCCACGATATGCTCGAGAGCCTTAAGGTCTTCCTGATCATTCAGCGCCACAACGCCGCCATGCCCAACGTGGGCTGGTGCGAGGCCATGACCATGCTGTTCGAGAACAACGCCAAGATGGCGAGCAAGTACTTCGATCGCAAGCTCGGTGTGCTCGAGGCCGGCGCTGCCGCCGACGTCATCGTCATGGACTACAAGCCCTTTACGCCGCTGAGCGAGGAGAACATCGACGGCCACATGATCTTCGGCATGACCGGCCGCCAGTGCCAGACCACCATCGC
>CABURG010000104.1 GCA_902493835.1 uncultured Collinsella sp.
AAGGAAGGTCACTATGCCCGTACCTAAACAAAAGCAGGGTCGTATCCGCACCCATACCCGTCGTTCCGCCAACATGAAGATCTCGGCTGCGGCTCAGTCCACGTGCCCCCGTTGCGGTGCTGTTAAGCTCCCGCACCACGTGTGCCCCAGCTGCGGTTTCTACAAGGACCGCGAGGTTATCGTTACCGAGTAACTGTATACTCTGGATGCGATGCCGTTCCAACTGGAACCACAATGGCCGGCTCAATGAGTCGGCCATTTTTGTATAAGGAGCATATGAAATGAGTAACGTTCGCGTTTGTGTTGACGTTGTGGGCGGAGACGAGAAGCCCCAGGTTGTCCTCGATGGTATCGAGGCCGCGCTTGCGGCAGATCCCGAGATCGAGGTCTTGGCCGTCGGTCCCGCCGAAATCGTCAACCCCTTTGCCGCGGCGCATGCCCGCGTGGAGGCCCTGGAGGCCCCTGACGTCATCAGCATGGAGGACGATCCCATTCGCGCCGTGATGACCAAGCGCAAGTCCTCGATCGTGCTTGCGTGCCGTGCCATCAAGAAGGGCAATGCGGACGCGTTTTTCTCGGCCGGCTCGACCGGTGCCATGACCGCTGCCGCCACGGCCTACGTCACGCCGTTTAGGTATTTGTCGGAGGGCAAGAAGCAGCCGGTCCGTCCGTGCCTTACCAACGCGCTGCCCAATCGCGCCGGCGGCCTGACGGTGCTGTGCGATATGGGCGCCAATCCCGATGTCACGGTGGACGACATGGTGCGCTTCGCCCAGATGGGCGCTGCCTATGCCCGCGTGGTTTTGGGCATTGAGCATCCTCGCGTGGGCCTGCTTGCCAACGGCACCGAGGACGAGAAGGGCTCTAACTTTACCAAGTCGTGCTTCCCGGCCATGAAGGCCGCAGTTCCCGGCTTTGTGGGCAACTGCGAGGGCACCGATCTTACGTCGGGTAATTTTGACGTCGTGGTCGCCGACGGTATGTCGGGCAACATCGCGCTCAAGGCCACCGAGGGCGCTGCCAAGTTTTTGCTGCAGGAGCTCAAAGGTGCCTTTATGTCTTCGCTCGGCACCAAGATCGCCGCGCTGCTCATCAAAAAGCAGATGCGCGAGATTAAGGCCAAGCTTTCGGGCGATGCCAAGGGCGGCGCGATCCTGCTGGGCCTGCGCGGCGTCGTGTTGATCGGCCACGGTGCCACGTCGGTCGAGGCCGTCAAGAACGGTACGCTTGCCGCGGCCCAGGCCGTGCGCGCCGGGCTTGTCCAGGACGTTGCCAATTCCATGGACGGTATCGTTTTATAAGAGCCTCGTTACGTGGCTCAACCTGTACCGTGTGGGGTAGAATCGGAGCCGTATTGCAACGCGGCTCCGATTGCCGTGTTGCGTTGTGTTCCATGACATACGAGAGGAAGCGCTATGGACCGCTCCGAAATCTTCGATAAGATCGCCGAAATCGCCGCTGACGTGCTGGGCGTCGATGTCGCCGACATTAGCGACGAGACCACTTTTGACGATCTCGATGCCGATTCGCTCGAGCGTCTGCAGTTGGTGACGGCCATCGAGGATGAGTTCGACCTCGAAATCGATGACGAGACCCTGCTGTCGCTCAACTCTGTCGCCGACGCCGTCGACGCGATCGAAAACGCCAAGGAGGCCTAAGTCTTGGCTTTGTCTGAACGACTCATGCGTGCCCAGGAGATTCTGGGCCATGAGTTCAATAACAAGGTGCTGCTGCGCGCGGCGCTCACACATCCCTCGGCCGTCGAGGGCCAGCCGGTCTCTGCCAGCTATGAGCGCCTTGAGTTTTTGGGCGATTCCATTTTGGGCGCCGTGGTGGCCCGTTCGCTCTTTGAGTCCTATCCCGAGTTTGACGAGGGCAAGCTCACGCGTCTGAAGGTCTCCCTTGTCTCGGGCGCCACGCTGTCCGAGGTGTCGCACGAGCTGGGTATCGACGACATCATCATCTTTGGCGCCTCCGAGACCGGTACCGGCGCCCGCGGCCTGCACTCGGCGCTCGAGAACGTCTATGAGTCGCTCGTGGGCGCGCTGTATCTGGATGCCGGTTGGGATGCTGCGGCGGAGTTCATCCACCGTACGCTTAAGCCGCACCTGGCCACCGAGCGTGCCGAGCACCCCGCGAACCCCAAGTCGTTCTTGCAGGAGTGCGTGCAGGCAGACGGCCACGAGCCTCCCGCGTATAAGCTGGTCGGCTCCGAGGGCCCCGCGCATGCGCCCACCTTTACCGCCGTGGTGCTCATTGACGGTATTCGCCAGGGCCGCGGCACCGGTTCCTCCAAGAAGGAGGCCGAGGCAGCCGCTGCGCTCGAGGCGCTCGACCGCATGGGCTACACCACCAACGGCGTGATTCTCAACAAGAAGCCTGTCTAAGCGAGGAACCGTGTATCTCAAGTCCCTCACGCTCAAAGGGTTCAAGTCGTTTGCCGACCGCGCCCATATGTCATTTGAGCCGGGCCTGACCGTTATCGTCGGTCCCAACGGCTCGGGAAAATCGAACATCTCCGACTCGATTCTGTGGGTCCTGGGCGAGCAGAGCGCCAAGCAGCTGCGCGGCCAGGCCATGGAGGACGTCATCTTCTCGGGCTCGTCGGCGCGCAAGCCGGTGGGCGTCGCCGAGGTAACGCTGGTGCTCGATAACTCGGACCATATGCTGCCCGTCGACTTTGACGAGGTCGCCATCACGCGTCGTATGTACCGCTCGGGCGAAAGCGAGTACCTCATCAACTCGAGCCCGTGCCGCCTGATGGACATTCAGGACATTCTGCACGATTCTGGCCTGGGCAAGGATACGCATTCCATCATCAGCCAGGGCAAGCTCGACGCCATTTTGCAGAGCCGCTCCGAGGAGCGCCGCGCCCTTATTGAAGAGGCCGCCGGCATCTCCAAGCACAAGCGCCGCAAGGAGCGTGCACTTAAAAAGATTAAATCGATGGACGAGCACCTGACCCGTGCCCGCGACATCAATAAGGAGATTGCCCGTCAGCTGCGCCCGCTGGAGCGTCAGGTCGATCGTGCGCGCAAGTACAAAGAGCTGTCCTCGCGCGCGAACGAGCTTACGCAGATGCTGGCCGTTGACGAACTTCGTTCGCTGCAGTCGCAGTGGAACGACCTGGAGAGCCGCTCCAAGGAGGGCGCTGCCGAGCTTGAGCTTGCGCAGTACCGCTTGAGCGAAAAGGAGCGTGAGCTCGAGAAGCTCCAAGTCATGCTCGAGGAAAAGGGCCTGTTTGTGGGCGATCTGGGCGAGCAGCGCCGCCATATGCAAGACGTGGTCGGCCGCATTAACTCAGATATGCGCCTGCTCGAGGAAAAGGGCCACAACATGGTGTCGCGCCTGTCCGACATGCGCGGCCAGATCTCGAGCTCCGAGCATCAGCGCCGTCGCGTGGTCGAGGAGCTCGAGGATGCACGTGCCCAGCTTGAGGAAGTGACCGGTGCGCACATGCAGGCCCAGGACGACGTTGACGCCGCCGGTCCTGCCGCCGCCGAGCTCCACGAGCGTCGCGTGGCGCTCGACAATCAGATTTCGCAGCTCACGCGCGAGCAGCGCGATGTGCAGCGCGTGGCCGATAACGCCGCGCTCGAGCTCGCCAAGGTGAAGGACTCGCTGAGCAACGCCGAGGTCGAGGACAACATGTACGCCTCGCGCCTGGAGCAGATCGACGAGCAGCTCGAGGAGGTCACGGCTTCGCTCGAGAGCCGTCGCGACCGCGCTGAGGAGCTCGAAGGTGCGCTCGATCAGGCTCGCCAAGCTCAGGTCGATGCGCGTGAGGCCACCGAGGTCGCCCGTGCGGCGTTGAAGGACCTGCGTAATCGCGAGAGCGAGGCGCGCAACAAGCTGTCCGAGGTTCGCTCTGAACTCGCGAGCCAAAAGAAGCTCGATGCCCGCATGGCTGACAGCTCGCCGCTGGTGAGCCGTCTGATGGGCGCGTTGGGCGATGATGTCTCGGGTCGTCTGGGCGATGTGCTCGAGGCCCCTCGTGAGCTCGAGGGTTTGGTCGAGCAGCTGCTTGCCGGCGATATCGATGCCCTGCTGTTCGATGACGCCGCCACGCTTGAGCGTGCCGGCCGTGCGGCTCTGGACCAAAAGAAGGCCTCAGGTGAGGCGCTGCTGATGGCGCGCGGCGTGAGCGGCTCTGCTGCCGCCGAGGGCGCTGCCGGTTCGCGTCTGGTCGATCGCCTGTCCGTGCGCTCCGGGTATGGTCCGGTTGTCGAGGCCTTGCTCGGCGGCTATTACGTGGTCGATGACTTGGCTGCCGCGCTGGCGGCACCTGTCGTTGACGGCGTGACCTATGTGACTCCCGACGGCGCCCGCGTGAGCTGTGGCGGCCTGGTGCGCGTGGGGCTCGATGCCGGCGAGGCTTCGGGTGCCCTGGAGCGCAAGCGTCGCATTCGCGAGCTGGAGGGCCTGGAGCCCGATCTGGCTGCCGTGTTTGAGCATGTGTCGGACCAGGTCGTCGAGGCCAATGCGGCCGTCGAGGAGGCGCGTGCCGCTGAGGGCGATGCCGCCGGCGAGATCGCCCGTCTTGAGGGCGAGCGCCGCTCGCTGCTCTCCGAGATCGGCCGCCTGGAGCAAAGCGCCAACAACGCCGAGGTCGAGCGCGTGCGCATTTCCAAGCGTCGCGAGCAGGCCGCCGAGGCCGTTCGCGCTGCGCGCCCGCGCGTTGACGAGCTCACCCGTTCGCGTGACGAGGCCCGCGCGCAGGCAAGCGACCTGGGTCTCCAGATTGCCGAAGCCAACGACGAGCTCGATCGCGTGCGTCGTGACGATTCCGAGGCAGCCGGCAAGCTCGCCGATGCCAAGGTCCGCCTGGCTCAGACGAGCGAGCGTCTGCGTTCGCTGAAGGGCCGCGTGCCCGACCTGGAGCATCGCCTGGAGGGCATCGACCGCCGTATCCGCGGAACACGCCAGGCTTCGCGCTCGCTCGAGTTGCTGCGTCTGCGCGTCGACCCTATGCACGAGCGCTATTCGGCCCTCCTGGAGCGCGCGTCGGATTGGGCCGCGCGTCTGCGTGACCAGGCTTCGCTCGAGGAGGCGGACTCGGCCTCGCTTAAGAAGACCATCGAAGACGCCAAGGCCGAGGTTGCTCGTGCCAAGGAGCGGGTCGATGCCGCCACGGCGACGCAAAACGAGTTCAAGGTCGCACGCGGCAAGCTCGAGGTGCAGGTAGAGGCGGCCATCAAGGCCATTACCGCCGATGGCACCACGGTGCTCGAGGAAGCGCTCATGCTTCCTGCGCCTACCGACCGCGATGCCGCCGAGCGCGAGCTTAACCAGCTCGTGCGCCAGATCAACAACCTGGGCCCTGTGAACCAGGTTGCCATGGAGGAGTACGAGCAGCTCAAGCGCCGCGCCGATTACATCGAGGAGCAGCTGGCCGATCTTGAGAGCGCACGCAAGGCGCTCACCAAGATCACGGTGGCCATCGACCGCAAGATGCGTAAAGCCTTCCTGGTGACCTTTGAGAAGGTCGATGCGAACTTCCGCGAGATCTTCGCCATGCTGTTCCCGGGTGGCCAGGCACATCTGGAGATGACCGATCCCGAGCATCCGGCCGAGACAGGCATCGAGGTCGTGGCGCAGCCGCGTGGCAAGCGCATCAGCAAGATGATGCTCATGTCGGGCGGCGAGAAGAGCCTGACGGCGCTCGCCCTGCTCTTTGCCGTGTATCGCACGCGTACGGTGCCGTTCTATGTGCTGGACGAGGTCGAGGCGGCACTCGATGACGCCAACCTGTCCAAGCTCATCGGCGCGCTCGATGTTTTGCGTTCCGATACGCAGCTCTTGGTTATCTCGCATCAGCGCCGTACTATGGAGGACGCTGACGTCCTCTACGGCGTCTCGATGCAAGCCGACGGCGTCAGCCGCGTCGTCTCGCAAAAACTCGATCGCGAAACCGGAAAGGTCGTGAATGCATAATGGGATTCTTCGATGCTCTCTCGCGCGGACTTGAACGCAGCCGCGAGGCCCTCAACGAGGTCTTTTATTTTGGCGGCGAGGTCGACGAGGATTTTTGGGAGGACCTTGAGGACACTCTCGTCATGGGTGACATGGGTGCCGAGGTC
>CABURG010000105.1 GCA_902493835.1 uncultured Collinsella sp.
GGGTGCCGCCCAGGCAGCCGCCGGCGCCGCCGTGCCTACTATCTCGCGCGGACGCGTGACCTTTGTCGATGCCGCTCTGCCGCAGGGCGTGGTGGTGCCCGATGCCAACCTGGCCGTGTTCTCGATCGCCGACCTCAACGCCCGCATGGACGCCAACCGCGCGCGCAGCCGCCGCAAGGTGGACATTACGCAGATCACGTTTCCGTTTAAGCCGGGCGACTACGTGGTGCACGCCACTCACGGCATCGCGCTCTTTAGCGAGATCGCGCGCCAGGAAGTGGGCGGCAAGGAGCGCGACTACTTTTTGCTGGAATATGCCGACGGCGACAAGCTCTACGTGCCGCTCGAGCAGGTCGACCGTATCACGCGATACGTCGGTCCCGACGGCGACAAGCCGCGCCTGACCAGGCTCAACACCGCCGACTGGACGCGCGCCACCAACAAGGCGCGCAAAAACGCCAAAAAGCTGGCGTTCGACCTGGTCGATCTGTATACGCGCCGCTCGTCGATTACCGGTATCGCCTGCCCGCCCGACACGCCCGAGCAGATCGAGATGGAGGAGAGCTTTCCTTACGACGAGACGCGCGACCAGCTGGAGGCCATCGCCGACATCAAGGCTGATATGGAGGCGCCCAAGCCCATGGACCGCCTGCTGTGCGGCGACGTGGGCTTTGGCAAGACCGAGGTCGCCCTGCGCGCGGCGTTTAAGTGCGTGGACTCCGGTCGCCAGGTCATGGTGCTCTGCCCCACGACCATTCTGGCCCAGCAGCACTACGAGACGTTCTTTGAGCGCTTTGCCCCGTTTGGCCTTGAGGTCGAGGTGCTCAGCCGCTTCCGCACGCCGGCACAGCAGAAGCGCGCGCTCAAGGCGTTTGCCGAGGGCACGATCGATGTGCTCATCGGCACCCACCGTCTGCTTTCGGCCGATGTGAACCCCAAGAACCTGGGCCTGGTGATCATCGACGAGGAACAGCGCTTTGGCGTGCAGCACAAGGAACAGCTCAAGAACCTGCGCGAGCAGATTGACGTGCTCACGCTTTCGGCAACGCCGATTCCGCGAACCATGCAGATGGCCACGAGCGGCGTGCGCGACATGAGCCTGATCACGACGCCGCCCACCGGGCGTCGCCCCGTGATCGTGCACGTGGGGGAGTACGACCCCGATGTGGTGAGCGCGGCGATTCGCCTGGAGGTGGGTCGCGGCGGCCAGGTGTACTACGTGTCCAACCGCGTCAAGACCATCGACGATGCCGTGGCGCGCGTGCACGAGGCCGCGCCCGAGGCGCGCGTGGGCGTGGCGCACGGCAAGATGAGCCCGCGCGAGGTCGAGGACGTGATGATCGAGTTCGCGACCAAAAAGATCGACGTGCTCATCGCCACGACCATTGTGGAGAGCGGCATCGACAACGCGACCGCCAACACGCTCATCATCGAGGATTCGCAGCGTCTGGGCCTGGCGCAGCTCTACCAGCTCAAGGGCCGCGTGGGCCGCTCTGCCACGCAGGCCTACGCGTACTTTATGTTCCCGGGCGAGCTGCCACTCACCGAGGAGGCCACGGCGCGCCTGACCGCACTTTCCGAGTTCCAGGACCTGGGCAGCGGCATGCGCATCGCCATGCGCGACCTGGAGATTCGCGGTGCCGGCTCGCTTATGGGCGCCGAGCAGCACGGCAACCTGTCGAGCGTGGGCTTTGACCTGTTTACGCAGATGTTGGGCCAGGCCGTGGCCGAGGCGCGCGGCGATGACGACGCCGGCGTGGAGGCGGCGAGCGTGGGTATTAACCTGCCGGCCGACTACTTCTTGTCCGAGGAGTACCTGCCGGCGGTGGATCAGCGCGTGCTCGTGTACCGTAAGCTCGCGGCGGCCGAGGACCTGGAGAGCATCGACGAGGTGCAGGAAGAGACCGAGGCCGCGCATGGTGAGCTGCCGTTGGCGGGACTCAACCTGTTCAACCGCGCGCGCATCCGTATCCGCGGCGAGCGTCTGGGGCTCGAGAGCGTCACGCTCAGTGGCGGCCGCATCACGTTTTTGGGCGTAGACGTGCCCAAGAAGGTGGCCTTTGAGCTTAAGACCCGCTATGGCGCGGTGAACTTCCCCAAGAGCCGCAAGCTGTCGGTGCCCTACAAGGCGGGTGCCGGCGCGGGCAGCGGCCTGGGTCGCGGCCTCGACGCCAACGACGGCACCGGCCCCGTGGCCGCGGCGCTCATGCTGCTGCAGCAGCTGGGTGCGAGCGACGACGACTAGCGGGTCGACGCTGCAAATGCCCCATTTGGGCAATCTGGTTCCATCGAAAGGAAAGCATGTTCGGGTACATCTACAAGAAAGACGTCGCTGCTATCGCGGTTATCCTTGCCCTTTGCCTGGGCGTGGGCAGCTTCTTCGATTATCAGATCTCGAGTGCGCTGTTCAGCGTCGGCAGCATGTACGGCCGCTTTATCGAGGCCGCCGGCGAGCTGCCGTTTGAGCTGACGGCGAGCGTCGCGGGCGTTATGCTCGTGCGCGCGGTGCGTCCCGACTCCGGGGGGAGCAAATGGCTCGCCGTGCTCGGCATCCTCGTCAACGTTGGCCTAGCCGGCTACGAGATCGTTTCGTCCCTGCGGGTTGGCGGTAAACTCATTGCCGTTCAGCTGGTGCTGACGTTTGTGCTGGTTATCGCCGCCAACCTTATCGTCTATCGCCTCACGCGCACGACCGAGCCCGATGAGCTCACGCGCTGGGCGTTGATGGTACTTGCTGTGTGGGTCGCTCAGGCCATTATCCTCAACGTGATCGTCAAGCCGCTGTGGTCGCGCCCGCGCATGCGCGTGATCGAGGTCACGCCAGGGCTCAATTTTCAGCCGTGGTGGGTGATCGGCAACCCCGACAAGTGGGCCTATATTGCCGCTGGCGTGATCAAGGACGGCTTCAAGTCGTTTGCGAGCGGACACACGGCGCACGCGGCAATCGGCCTTATGCTCGCCGGGCTTCCCGCAGCGGCCTTTAAGGAAAAGCCGTCGCGCCGCCGCGTGGTCTTTTGGACGGCGGCTGTGGTCGCGGCGCTCGTCGCCTTTGGCCGCATCGTGATCGGGGCGCACTTTTTGAGTGACGTGAGCTGCGGCTTTGCCCTGGTGCTGGCGCTTGAGTGCCTTGCCGCGCGTATTGCCTATCCCAACGGCGTACAATAGCTCCGTTTGAATCATCGGGCCCGTGCCCGGCTAGAGAGGATTGCCATGCTCGCGTTTAACAACGACTATTCCCACGGCGCACATCCGGCAGTGCTGCAGGCACTCGTCGACACCAACATGGAGCCGCAGCCCGGCTACGGTACCGATGCGCACACCGAGCGTGCCAAGCAACTTATCCGCGAGGCCTGTCAGGCCCCCGATGCCGACGTGTTTTTTCTGGTGGGCGGCACGCAGGCCAACGCGACGGTGATTGACATGCTGCTCGCGCCCTACGAGGGCGTCGTTGCTGCCGAGACTGGCCACGTCGCCTGTCACGAGGCAGGCGCTATCGAGTTTGGCGGCCACAAGGTGCTCACCATCCCCGGCTACGAGGGCAAGATGCATGCCGAGGACCTCGAGAACTATATCCAGGTGTTCTACGAAAACGAGAGCTACGAGCACACGGTGTTTCCGGGCGCCGTGTACGTGAGCCTGTCGACCGAGTACGGCACGCTGTACTCCAAGGCCGAGCTCGTGGCGATTCACGCGGTGTGCCAGAAGCATGAGATTCCGCTGTTTGTGGACGGTGCTCGCCTGGCCTATGCGCTGGCGGCCGATGAGTGCGACATTACCCTGCCCGAGCTGGCGCAGCTGTGCGACGTGTTCTACATCGGCGGCACCAAGTGCGGCGCTCTGTGCGGCGAGGCCGTGGTGTTTTGCGGCATGCACGCCCCGGCGCATCCCATTCCTCGCATTAAGCAACACGGCGCGCTGCTTGCCAAAGGCCGCCTGACGGGCGTGCAGTTTGAGGCGCTTTTTACCGATGGGCTGTATTTTGAGATTGGTCGACAGGCGATCGAGACGGCCCAGGCGCTACGCCGTGTGCTGCACGAGCGCGGTTACCAGTTCTTTTTGGAGACGCCGACCAACCAGCAGTTTGTGATTCTGCCCAACGAGGACATGGCCCGCATTCGCGAGCATGCGGCGATCGAGTACTGGGAAAAGTACGACGAAACCCACACGGTGGTGCGTTTTTGCACCAGCTGGGCCACGACACAGGAGGATATCGACGCGTTGGCGGCTGTCCTGTAGCCTGATGTAATGACGAGGGGCCGCCTTGCGCTTGGATTTGGCGCAGGGCGGCCTTTGCTTTTGGGGGAGAAGGGTTGTATGACCGAGATGTCCGAGCCGACGATCCGCCTGGCGACGCCCGAAGACGCGTCGGCGTTGCTTGCTATCTATGAGCCGTATGTGCGCCAGACGGCGATTACCTGCGAATACGAGGTGCCGAGCGTTGAGGAGTTCGCCGGGCGCATCGAGCGTACGCTCAGGCGCTATCCGTATTTGGTGATGGAGCTGGACGGGCATCCGGTAGGCTATGCCTATGTGAGTCCGCTTAACAGCCGCGAGGCATATGACTGGTCGGTCGAGACGTCGATCTACCTGGCGCGCGACGTGCGTCATGGCGGACTGGGCCGCAAGCTGCATGACGCGCTCAAGCAATGCCTGATCGCGATGGGCATCACCAACATGTGCGCCCTCATCGCCGTGCCGCACGACAAGGACGACGAGTATCTGACGCATAACAGTCAGGACTTCCATGCCCATATGGGATATCGCCTGGTGGGCGCCTTCGACCGCTGTGCCCAAAAGTTCGGCCGCTGGTACGACATGTGCTGGATGGAACTGGTCCTAGCCGAGCGCACACCCAACCAACCCAAGCCAACCTGGTTCCCCGACCTCCCCAAACCTACCATTTAGGGACAGGTTTATTTTGGCAGGTTAGCCGATGGGCTCGGTGTATTTGGCGCGGTCGGTGCGTTGGATGCGCTTGGAGACATGGAGCGGGCGGCCGTTGGTGTCGTAGACGTAGTCGGTGATCAGGATCAGCGCCTGCCCGCGCTCAACGTTGAGCAAAAACGCCTCGTTTTGCGAGGCATAGCACACCTCAAAGGTCTTATGCCCCTGTGCCGGCGCGCGATGGAATTCTTGGCGCAGCGTGGCGTAGAGCGAACCGTTGATATCGCGGTCGATGAGCGTCTCGAAGCTTGGCGGCAGGTAGGTGGTCTCCAGGCACAGCGGCGCATCGTCCAGATAACGCAGGCGGACAAGTTTGACGAGCTTGCTGCCCACGGCGACATCGAAGAACTTGGCCGCATTGCCCGCGGCCTTGGCAAAGCCCGAGTCCACCGTGCGCGTGGTGGGCTTCATACCCTGACCCTGGACCTGTGTCGTGTAGCTCGAAAACACCAGGTTGTTCTCGTGGAGCGCCGGCGTGTCGGCCACAAAGGCGCCACGCCCGCGCTCGGTGCGCACCAGGCCCTCATCAACGAGCACCTTAAGGGCGTGGCGTACGGTGCTGCGCGACAGCCCCGATTCGTCCATGAGTTCCATCTCGGACGGCAGCTTGTCTCCGCGTGCATAGGTGCCGGAGGCGATGCGGTCGCGCAGCATGCCCGCCAAGCGCTCGTATTGGGTCAGTCTCTTTTTAGATGAAGCGTTCATGCGATCAACCTGTATCTAACTTGTATGCGAGTCTAATCAAGCATGTATTCAATACAACAATAAAACCGCTGGTAGCTAGTTATCGAAAACCGCATCAGCAAAATTTCTAAGACAAATATAGCATACAACTAGTCGACATAACCAAAACATGTATGTAACTTGTATGCCATCGAGAGCATCAAACGAGAAGAAAGGCTGATGCACGATGACTACTCAGGAACAGGTTAAGGACGTCGTCTCCCAGGTTTTGGCTGACAAGGCTGACAAGGGCGGCATCAAGCGCGTCGTGTGGATTGGCGCCGGCGGGTCCAACGGCGGCAACTATCCTGCCCAGTACTTTATGGAGCACGAGGCCACGCAGGTCGTGAGCTCCAGCTACACCAGCAAC
>CABURG010000106.1 GCA_902493835.1 uncultured Collinsella sp.
GATAGGAAAAGGAATTTCTCGGGGCCGCCTCTCGGCGGCCTTGCGAAAAACAAATCCAAGTTAGACCATTTCAAATGGTTCGATGTCTGCCCGGATGCGACACATCTGGTGTGTCCATCCTCGCAGTATCCGGTTCTCAAGGTGCACGCCCCGCGGCTGATCCGGTCCGACCGGGCCGCGCGGCAAGGAGATATATTGCCAGACCGGAGGGGCGCCGTGGGCGGGAATTCCACTCTTCACAAGTCCTACACAATACATCGCTTCCTATATATGTCATAGAAAGGCTGGTGCAGAAATACTGCACGTATCAGATGATGACCCTTCGGTTAAGAGATATATAAAGATCGGTCACTTGTAAGTGTTTATCTACCCGCGCTTTTAGCAATGTAAACCGCGCTTCAGATAAAAAGAGGGAGCGCCGCGCACAACGCGACACTCCCCTAGCGATTCAAGAGAATCTATTAGGCCTCGAGAGCCTTCTTGGCGATGGTAGCCAGCTCGTTGAAGGACTCGATGTCCTCGTAAGCCATCTGAGCCAGGACCTTGCGGTCAAGCTCGATGCCGGCAACCTTCAGGCCGTGCATGAACTGAGAGTAAGAGATGTCGTTCAGGCGAGCGGCAGCGTTGATGCGGGTGATCCAGAGAGAGCGGATCTCGCGCTTCTTGTTGCGGCGATCACGATACTGATACTGCAGGGAGTGCTGGACCTGCTCTTTAGCATGCTTGTAAGTACGCGAAGCGGCACCGTAGTAACCCTTCGCACGGTGCATAACGGTACGGCGCTTCTTCTTGGCGGCAACAGCGCGCTTAATACGTGCCATGTTCTATCAACTCCTAGACGGTAAAACGAAAAACGGGAACGCGGACTTAGGCGAGACGCGACTTGATGACCTTGCGGTCGGCAGCGGCGATCTCGGTCTCCTGACGGAAGCCACGCTTACGCTTGGTGGACTTCTTGCTCAGGATGTGGCTCTTGAAAGCCTTGGCGCGCATAAGCTTGCCGGTACCAGTCTTGCGGAAACGCTTCTTGGTGCCGCTGTGGGACTTCATCTTAGGCATGAAATACTCCTTAATCGGTTACAGAACACTAGTTACTTGGTATCGCTTGCCGCTTTATCCTCATCGAAGGCGCCCTTAATCGGGGCGAGCAGCATAAGCATGTTACGGCCTTCCATCTTAGGCTTAGACTCGACCGTAGCGTAAGGCTTGAGATCCTCGGCGAGACGCTCGAGAACGTTAAGGCCCTGCTCCGGGTGAGCCATCTCACGGCCGCGGAACATGATGGTGATCTTAACGCGTGCGCCCTTCTTGAGGAAACGCAGAACGTGGCCCTTCTTGGTCTCGTAGTCGCCAACGTCGATCTTGGGTCGGAACTTCATTTCCTTGACCTCGACCTTGGACTGGTTCTTACGAGCAGCCTTGGCCTTCATGGCCTGCTGGTACTTGAACTTACCGTAGTCCATGACCTTGCAGACCGGCGGCTCCGCGTTGGGAGCGATCTCGACCAGGTCGAGACCCTGATCGTCGGCGACGCGCTGGGCATCACGGATGGCGAACAGGCCGAGCTGAGAGCCATCGACGCCAATCAAACGGCACGAAGATGCAGTGATCTCGTCGTTGATGCGGGTGTCATCAGACTTAGCTATTTTCCCTACCTCCATTCATAAAAAAATAACCCGGCGCTTCTCAGCAACCAGGTCGTACACATAGACTTCCTCGATTTGAGGAAGGGAATCTAAGTTGTATGACCAGTCAGCTGCTCATTGGCGCCAAAAGGTGGGAACCCTCGGGTTCCTCTTTAGGGCATTGCGAGAACAACGCCTTGCGAATAATAACACGTACAGCGCGTTATCACATTACGTACACGAAAAAGGGGCCTTGACCCCCTTGAACGCTCGCTTGCATGTATGGTGCCCGAGGCGAGACTCGAACTCGCACGTTGTTGCCAACGGTGGATTTTGAGTCCACTGCGTCTGCCAATTCCGCCACTCGGGCACGTAATGCGTGAGTTAGTTTATCACAGCTTTCTACCGATTAGTCCGAAAATGGAACTTCGAGCATTTCGATGAGTTCGACCGTGCGTAGCATCTCGCGCTGACGGCATCCGCGACCGTCGACCGAAGCCTCACCCATCTGGTTATCGTAAGGGTCCTCGCGCATGCCGTCGAAAGAGGGCTCAAACTCTGCCTGGAATCGATTGTTGGCCACCATACGCCATGGGTCGAGATTGCCAAAGTAGTGACGGCGGCGCCACTCCTCCCCCATCCTGCGAGCAGAAGATCCAAATGACACGTCGGCGTTGAGCCAACCGGTCTGCGGCGTATAGAACTCTGCCCAGTCGTGCGACCCCACCGAATCGGGCGCAACGTAGAGGCCGCTCTGCCAACGGGCAGGCACGCCCGCGATACGGCACATGGTGATAAACGTGAGCGCCATAACGCCGCAATCGCCGCGGTGCGAATGCGCGCAGTCATCGGCAATAGATCCCAAAAGCAAGTACGGCGGCTGATAGCGATAGTCGATATACTGCGTCAGGTAATCATAGATAGCACGGGCGCGATCGAGCGGATCCTCGAGTCCGCCAACAACGCTGGCCGTCAGCTGCTGCAGATACGGCGTAAATGCAATGTGCGGACGGTCCTCGGAAATATCCTCGGGCAGAGGCGCGTCCATACGCGGATGAACCGGAAGTGTGCCACCGTAGACATCACAATAAGCAGCATCGATGTGATAACGATAAGTCACCGAGAATGAGCGCTCACTCGAAGAAGACCACGAGGCGGTACGCGCCGAAGCGTTCGCGGGAGCAACAGCACCCTCCGGCGTCATGTCGAGAATCTCGACCTGAGACTGTTGGCGGCAGGTGGCGGCTACGGGAAGCCAAGCGCGAACGGTCTCCCCCTCTAGAGCGCCGGGGACAGACAAGGACGCCTTAAGCGTAATAACGCGAGTCAATCCGTTTTGTGACTCCATCTCCTTGAGCATCTCGTTGCGCAGTGCAATTCCGTCCGTAGGATCGGGACGCATGCCGGGAACCTCTTTGGGATATACGCGAAGCGAATCGAGGAAGTTGTCGAGAACGAACAGCTCGCCATCGATAAAGCGCCAGTCAATACGCTTACGGTTAATCAGATCGTCAAACTGCTCCTCGGTAAACTCAGGCCACTCCTCGCGAATCATCGCAATAGCCCGATCGCGCGACACCGAAAAATGAAGCGGCATCTCAAGCATGCGATACCGCTCGGCACGAACGCAGGCAGCAAGCGAGGGATCGGGATCTTGGGCAAGTAGGCGGTCGCAAGCCTCAATAGCCTGCGAAAGATACCCCGCGTCCTTTAAACGCAGAATCTCGGGTGGCAAGCCAATATCTAGAAAACGGAAGTCATCATTGCAAACATCAACAGAGCAACCAACAGGACCCTCGTCAATAACCTTCCCATCCGAAGGCAGCACCTTAACAACAGCCATACTAAAACTCCAAGTCACTAGAACGCTTGAAGTCCATTGTAGCGAGATAAAAAAGAAAGCCCCAATAAAGGAACTCTCAACACCGATAAACGGTACCTAGAAAAAATGAATTCAGCCCAGTAACCCTGTAGCGAGTTAACGAAGGAGGCCCCGTTCACCCGAAGCTTTTCCCATTGCGCGACTTCTGGCAAAGCCAGGTGAGCGCAAGGGAAAAGCGTAGGGTGAACGGGGCCTCCGACGGGAAAGTTAAACCGCTACTTACGCCTTGTTGACGGAGCCAAACTCCTCCATGAGCTCCTTGGTGCGGGCAACGATGTTGTCGCGACCAGGCTTGAGGAGCTTGCGGGGGTCAAAGCCCTTGCCCTGCTGATCCTTGCCAGCCTCGATGTACTCGCGAACGCCCTTGGCGAAGACGAGCTGCAGATCGGTGTTGACGTTGATCTTGGAGATACCCAGGGAGATGGCCTTCTTGATCTGATCCTCGGGGATGCCGGTGCCACCGTGCAGGACGAGGGGCAGGTCGCCGGTCTGAGCCTTGATCTCGCCCAGGCGCTCGAAGGAAAGGCCAGCCCAGTCGGCAGGGTACACGCCGTGGATGTTGCCGATACCGCAGGCGAGGAAGTCGACGCCCAGGTCAGCAATCTGCTTGCACTCAGCAGGATCAGCGAGCTCGCCGCTGGAGGTCACGCCGTCCTCGGTGCCGCCGATGCCGCCGACCTCGGCCTCGATGGACATGCCCTTGGAGTGAGCAAGCTCAACGAGCTCCTTGGTGCGGTCGAGGTTAAGCTGGAAGGTCTCCTCGTGAGAGCCGTCATACATGATGGACGTGAAGCCGGCCTCGATGCACTTGAAGCAGTCCTCGTAAGAACCGTGATCGAGGTGAAGGGCGACGGGAACGGTAACGCCCGTGGCCTCGACGGCAGCCTTGACCATGTCGGCGCAGACCTTGAAACCGCCCATCCACTTAGCGGCACCAGCGGTGCACTGAAGGATCAGCGGAGACTTGGCCTCCTCGGCGGCCTGGAGAATAGCCAGGGTCCACTCGAGGTTGTTGGTGTTGAAGGCACCGAGACCGTACTTGCCGGCCTCGGCCTTCTTGAGCATGTCTGCTGCGTTGACGAGCATAAAAGAAACCTCCTGTAAGGTTGCTCCGATAACGCCTGAGATTTTACCACGACATACCCGAGCATAAACGTTCGTTTGTTCACGAATACCATCCGATTGGACAAATTTTGACCGTTTGCCCCACAGAATCGACCCACTGGGGAAAATAGCTTGACGATTGAGCGGTCTTCGTGGTTCGAAAGACGGCTTCAAGCCTACATCTGCATAAACGGGTTCTGCATAAGTTCGCGCGCCATCGTGGTCGAATCGCCATGGCCCGTCAAGCAAACGGTATCGGGCGGAAGCGTCTTGGCAAGTTTGGAGAGCGAGCGCATAATCGCCGCCTCGTCACCGCCGGAAAGATCGGTACGACCGTGACTGCCCGGGAAAAGCGTGTCGCCCACAAAGGCGATGTTCCCCTGCTCGGTCGCGGCGAACAGGACGATGCCGCCCGGCGTATGCCCCGGCGTCTCGATCACCTGCAGGCAGACGTCGCCCACCTCGATTGTATCGCCCTCGGCAAGCAAACGCGTCGGCTCACCCGGATCGGGCGTCTCGATACCCCACATGGCGCGCTGCTCCTCGATATTTGCGCGAGGTACCGTCACGTCCTTAGCGCACAACTCATATAGTGCGCTGTCGCCAACGACAGCTCGAACCCCGGCAACCCCGCCAACATGGTCGGCATGACCGTGCGTGCAGACAGAGCCGAGCACGCGCACCTCGGGATGCGCGGTGCGGATATGCTCCACAAGACGCTCGCCCTCCCACGCCGGATCGACGATTAAGCACTCGTCATTCGAAATCACGGCGTAGCTGTTGGTCTGAATCGGGCCGTTGACGAGCGCCTCAATCGAAGCCGCGCCTCGGGGTGTCAGGTCCAAAGTCATATCGCCCATGCGCATACCCTCCTTCTAAAATACGTTCGAGGCACCAAACGATGCCTCGAACGTAACCAATATCTATGATGCTGAGAGGCTCTCGCACCTACACACGGCGCTTGAGTTGCGCTCCGCCCTCGCCGGGCATAAGACGGCGAGCGTCGTAGACCGAGTCGACGCTGCTGATGGAAGCCAGCAGCGGATCCAGGCCGCTCGCATCCGAAATCTCGACCATAAAGCGCAGGGTCGCAATACCCTCGCGGTTGGTCGAGGTGGCGGCGGAAAGGATATTGCCGCCTGCATCGCCAATGGCAATGGTGACGTCCTTGAGCAGGCCCATGCGGTCCAGGCACTCGACCACGATCTCGACCTGGAAGAGAGTGTCGGCAGCACCATCCCACTCTACGTCAATCATGCGCTCTGGGTGCTCCATGAGGCCCTTGACGTTGGGGCAGTTGGCGCGATGCACTGAGACACCTCGGCCACGCGTGATGAAGCCGACGATATCGTCGCCCGTCACGGGGTTGCAGCAATGAGCCAGACGGACCAGCAGGCCACTGTTGC
>CABURG010000107.1 GCA_902493835.1 uncultured Collinsella sp.
CGGTTTCGTCGGTTCGTCTTCGGCGTTCGCACTGATGCAGAGTGGTCTGTTCTCCGAGATGGTCCTCATCGACGTGGACAAGAACCGTGCCGAGGGTGAGGCCCTGGATATCGCGCACGGCATGACGTTTGCCGAGCCGATGAAGATCTACGCCGGCGATTATTCCGATGTCGCGGACGCCGCCATGATCGTCGTCACCGCTGGCGCTGCCCAGAAGCCCGGTGAGACCCGCCTGGACCTGGTCAACAAGAACGTAAACATCTTTAAGTCCATTATCCCCGAGATTAAGAAGTCCGGCTTCGACGGCATTCTGCTAATCGTCTCCAACCCGGTTGATGTTCTGACCTATGCTGCCATCAAGATGTCCGGCCTGCCCGAGGGCCATGTCATCGGCTCCGGCACCGTGCTCGACACTGGCCGTCTGCAGCAGATGCTTGGTGCTCACGTCGAGGTTGACCCGCGCGATGTCCAGGCCTATGTCATGGGTGAGCACGGCGACTCCGAGTTTGTCGCTTGGTCCAGCGCTCAGGTTGCCGGCGTGCCGCTGAACACCTTCTGCGAGCTTCACGGTCATCTGGAGCATGAGACCGCCGAGAAGCGCATCGCCGAGGACGTCAAGAACTCCGCCTACACCATCATCGAGAAGAAGCACGCCACCTACTACGGCGTCGCCATGGCTGTCAAGCGCATCTGCACCGCTGTTATGCGTGACGAGCAGACCGTTCTGCCCGTTTCCTCGCTCATGGTGGGCGAGTATGGCCTGTCCGATCTGGCCATCTCCATGCCGACCGTCGTCGGCCGCGATGGCGTTGTCTGCCGCGTCCCCGTGCCGCTGAACGATGACGAGCAGCATGAGCTCACCGCCTCCGCAAAGGCCCTCAAGGACATCATCGACAGCGTCGACTTCTCCTGCTAAATCAAGCTCTTTTGGGCAACAGGCTACAATGAAAGGCGTCCGGGCCACACGGTCCGGGCGCCTTTTTGGTGCGAGGGGGTCAGGTTACTTTGCACCACCCCAATGCACCATAGTTGATGGGAGGGCCATGTCGGATTCGCCTAATTCTTTGACCTATGCCCAGACGGCGTTTGATCCGTTTGAGGAACGGCCGTTCTGCGCGGTGGATAGCCTGGTCTTTGCGTGGTTGTCCTATTTGCGTTTGCCGGGTGATATGGCGGAGCTGACGAACTGGCAGGGCCTAGACGTACGCGAGCTGCTACGCGCCGAGTGCTACCAAGACATGATTGGCGACCTGTGGGATCCGGAGGGGAGCCGTGCCCTGTTGGAGGCTGTGGCAGCAAGCCCTCGCTACCGTGGCGTTCGTGTTTGCGGCTATCGTAGCGTGAGTGATGCCGAGACAACGGAGCAGTTTGCGGCCATGACGTTCCGATTTCCGGCGGGGTTTAGCTATCTTGCCTTCCGGGGGACCGACAGCACGATTGTGGGCTGGAAAGAGGACTTTAACATGGCGTTCCGGTGTCCTGTGCCGGCCCAGGAATCCGCGGCGCGTTATGTAGACGAGGCGGCGGATGCGATTGACGGGCCGCTTTTGTGCGGAGGTCATTCCAAGGGTGGAAACCTTGCGGTGTACGGTGCGGCGATGTGCCCCGATGTCGCCCGTGAGCGAATCGAACGGGCGTATTCCCATGATGGTCCGGGCTTCGTCGAGGAGTTTCTGAGCGGCAACGCCTTCGCCGATCTATCCGGTCGAATCGACAAGACGCTACCTCGGTCGTCGATCTTTGGCATGATGTTCGAGACACAGGAGGACTATGCCATCGTTGAGAGCACCGAGTTCAGCCTGCTTCAGCATAATCCCTTTAGCTGGGTGGTTGATGGTCGCGACTTCGTGTACTGTGAGCGCCTGTCCGCCGGTGCTCGATACGTTGATGGCTCCATTCGCGAGATGCTGCTTGCGGTGTCGCCTAGCGAGCGCGAGCGTTTTGTAGATGCGTTGTTCTCCGTGCTTGAGGCTACGGGTGCTGAGCGGTTTGCGGATATCGCTGGGAATCTGCGCGAGAGCCTGCCCGTGATGCTCCAGGCTGCGCAAGGCTTTGACAAGGATACGCGACGCTTTGTCTCGCAGACTATCGTTGCGATTCTTAAGTGTGCGCTTCTGCCCAAACGTCCCCAGATCGACATGCCCGCTGCCGGCAAGAGCTTGGCAGAACAGCTCGAGGCTTGGCAGTCCGAGCTCCTGCGCTAACCATTGGTGCAAAGCAACCTGTCCCCGATGCACCAATCTTCGATGCGCCTGGGGCGGGATCGACCGCTATACTGGTTCGTGCCGAAATCGATCTAGAACGGAATGCCGTATATGAAAATCAATCACGCGATTCTGCATATCCTGGACTTTGACTCTGCCGTCAACGTTATGAGCCAGCGCGAGCTCGATATCGAGAGTCGTACCGTGCGCAACTTCGTGACCACACATCTGCGCCGCGCGCGTACCTCGGCTGATAACAAGCGTGCCACGTTTGCCGAGAACTCCGCATTCGGCGGCGAGCTCAAGGGCTATTTCTTTGGTGAGCGTGAGTTCGTGGATCTGTCTCAGCAGATTGCGGAGTTCATCTCTTCCGAACTTACCAAGGCCGAGAAAGCCGAGTCCACTGACGTGCTTGTGGCGGACTTTGATGACGATGAGGATGCCCGCTGGTTTGCCGTGATGCTGCTGGGCTCCAAGCAGGCTTTTATGCACGAGGTGGGTCGCGAAGAGGGCGAGGTGCGCAACGACATTGCGCGCCACTACGCCATTCTGCCGAATCCCTCGCAAAAGGTGCCGAGCTATGCAATCGTGCGTGCAAGCACCATGGAGATCGGCTATGTGGATAAGAAGCGCAAGATTGCCGGCGAGGATCGCATGCTCATTCCCGATGGCCTGCTGCAGTGCGACACGGGGGTATCGGGCAAGGAGGTCATCGACACCGTGACGCGTGTGGTCGAGGAAGTCGCCGAGGAGCACGGTGCCAACACGGCTGTAGCACTCGCCAAGGTTAAGGCTGCTGTTGCCGAGAAAGTTGAGGATGACGAGGAACTGCCCCCTTGGGATATCGTCGATGAGGTCTTTGAGGACGAGCCGGTTATCAAGGAGAGCGTGCGCGCGGCACTGACTGAGGAGAAGGTGCCTGAGCGTGTGCCCGTGGAGCGCAAGCAGGTCGAACGCGCGGCGGTGCGCAACCACAAGATCCGTACCGACACGGGCATCGAGATCAGCTTCCCGGCCGAGATGGGTTCGAATTCCGAGTACATTGAGTTCGTCAATGAGCCCAACGGCCTCATCTCCATCGAACTCAAGAATATCGGCAGCATCGAGAATCGATAAGTTGCGTTACGCCTACAGCGAGAAAGCAAAGGCCGAAGCTCTTTGGGGCTTCGGCCTTCTTGTTTGGGGATGAATTGCCCCGCAGGTTGAGCGTAAGTCAGCGAAAACGCGGTTTGGTAAAACCGCGTAACTTCTACAGCTGGCGCAGGCCCTCTTCCAGGCCGGTCTTGCTGTCGGTCTTCTCGTCGCGCATCTTGATGACGCGGGCGGGGACACCGGCCACGACGGCGCCGGCGGGGACGTCCTCGACGCACACGGCGCCGGCGGCAACGACAGCGCCCTTGCCCACGCGCACGCCTTCCAGGACCACGGCGTTTGCGCCGATCATGACATCGTCCTCGATGATGACGGGCGTGGCGCTGGCGGGCTCCACAACGCCTGCCAGCACGGTGCCGGCGCCGATGTGGCAGTTCTTGCCCACGGTGGCGCGACCGCCCAGCACGGCGCCCATATCGATCATGGAACCCTCGCCGATAACGGAGCCGATGTTGATGATGGCGCCCATCATGATGACGGCACGGTCGCCGATCTCGACGCGGTCGCGGATGATCGCGCCCGGCTCGATGCGGGCGTTGATGCCCTTAAGGTCGAGCATGGGCACGGCGGAGTTGCGGCAATCGTTTTCAACGTCGTAGTAATCGATGGAATCGGCATTGGCATCGAGGATGGCCTTAAGCTCATCCCAGTCGCCAAAGACGGTCTTGCCACGACGACCGCCGTAGACATGTGCGTTGCCCCAGGCAACCTTCATGCCCGGCTTCTCGCGCACGTACAGCTTGACGGGCGTCTTTTTGGGCGCGGTGGCGATGTAGTTGATAATCTCCTGTGCATCCATCTCGGCTGCGTTGCTCATTTGCTATCTCTCCTTTGGGTGGATTCGGTTGATACCCGGTTAGGCAAACATGACCTTGTCGAACGTATAGAAGCCGGGTTCGCGGGTGACGAGCTTCTGCGCGGCTGCCAAGGCGCCGTTGACAAAGATCTGACGGCTCGTGGCGCGGTGGGTGAGCGTGACCTCCTCGTCCTGGCCAAAGAAACTAACCTCGTGCACGCCGGCGACGGTGCCGCCGCGCAGTGAGTGCATTCCGATCTCCTTGGGGCCACGCGCGCCGCACATGCCCTCGCGGCCATAGACGGGGTGGTAGCCTGCCTCGGGTTCAGCTTCGACGACGGCGTCGAGCAGTAGCTTGGCGGTGCCGCTCGGGGCGTCGACCTTTTGGTTGTGGTGCGTCTCGACGATCTCGCAGTCAAAGCCGGGCAGCTCGCGTGTGGCCTGGGCCACTAGATGACGCAGGGCTGCGATGCCGATGGAGTAATTGCCCGAGTGCATAACGCGGGTGTTCTGGCCCAGCTCACGCAGGCGGTCCATCTGCTCAGGTGAATAGCCCGTGGTGCCGGAAACGAGTGCGGCGCCCGTGCGCTCGACATAGGCGACGACGGCATCGAAGGTCACGACGTTCGAGAAGTCGATAATCACATCGGCAGCCGGTGCGTTCTCGAGCTCGCTCAAATCGAAGCCAATCTGGGCCACGATATCAAAAACGGGCTGACCGGCGGCGTCGACAATGCCCTCGGCGGTAGTGCGGATGAGCGAGCCCATGCGGCCCGTTCCCATAATGACGGCCTTAATCAAGCAGACCAGCTCCCTTCAGAGCATCGGTAAGTGCGGATCGCGTGTCGTCTGCCATGGGGCACAGCGGCATACGGTAGTTTGCCTCGATCATGCCCATCTGGGCGAGCGCTTCCTTAACGGGGATGGGGTTGACCTCGCTAAAGAGGGCGTTGATGAGCGGCTGGCCGGCAATCTGGATATCGCGGGCGCGCGCTACGTCGCCGTCCAGATAAGCGCGGCACATGTCGTGTACGAGCTGCGGCTGCACGTCTGCCCACACGCTGATGGTGCCCGAGGCGCCCAGGCTCATGAGCGGCACGGTAAGCGCGTCCTCGCCCGAGTACATGCGGAAGTCGTCTGACAGCAGGTGGGCGATCTTGGCCGCGTAGGCGACGTTGCCCGAGGCCTCCTTAATACCCATGATGTTGGGGTGCGCGGCCAGGCGCTCTACGTTGCGCTCGCTGATACCGCAGCCGCAGCGGCCGGGGATGTTGTACAGGATGCAGGGGATGTCAACGGCATCGGCGACGGTCTTAAAGTGCTGATAGATACCCTCTTCGTTGGACTTGTTGTAGTAGGGGGTAATGAGCAGCAGGCCGTCGGCTCCCAAGCCCTGGTAAGTAAGCGACTTGGTGAGCATGGTCTGCGTGGAGTTGGAGCCCGAGCCGGCGATGACGGGGACGCGTCCTGCAACATGCTTGACCACGGCGGCGACGACGGAGTTGTCCTCGTCATCGGTCATCGTGGCGCTCTCGCCGGTGGTGCCCAGGGTGAGAATGGCGTCGGTGCCATTTTGCAAGTGGAAATCGATAAGGCGCTCGAGCGCGTCAAAGTCGACACTGCCGTCCTTTTTAAACGGCGTAACCAGGGCGACGATTGAGCCCTCGAGATTGCGGATGTCCATGTTCTTCTCCTTCGCCTCCGCGATCTGGATGCGTTTGTTCCATTGAGCTGCGACTGCCAGGCGCTCGTCTTGGGCGCGACGGCGGGCACTTTCGGCGC
>CABURG010000108.1 GCA_902493835.1 uncultured Collinsella sp.
GCTGGCCGCACACGAGGTCATAAGGGAGGTCCTTGACCGCCACGGCGTGGCGGAATAGCCTTAGGCGCAGGGGGCGCTGACGCGGCCCTCCCTCTTACACCACAAAAATTCGCGCGATCGTCGGCAGGTTGGCCCACCTACATTTTTCGAGTTGTTCGGCCAGCTGAACCACTAGTCAAGGCCCCTTGAACCGCAATCGAAGCTAAAATCGCCTTAATTTCGCAACCAAGCCCCATAAATCTACCTGAATTAATTCGAATAGGACGTTGCGATCGCACCATTTGTATAGGATAAGGCCGAATAACTCAAATTATGTTGGTGAGGCATCTGAGCGGTCGGCAAAAACGCTTAGAAGCTACGAATCCGCAACTAAAGTTCATCAAAAAGGGGCAGCCGGCAGAAACCTCCCCAGCCAAAGCTGCTCCCTCAATACGACAGCTCAAAAACCCACCGTTCGCAGAAGATAAGCCGCGCCCCAATACCGTTGCCCGAAGTTTCGGGCGTATGCGGCGTCCGCTATGCCATCATGCGCGTATGGGAATCATTCTGTCACATACCACGGCACGCGCTGTATACCAAACAGCCAACTCGCTCGCAAGCTACGCGACCGGTCCCATACCTATGGAAAAGATCAGGGTGTCTGCGCCGACCACGTCCGACCTGGAAGCGGCACGAGCATGGCTCAACAGAAAGAATGTCGATTCTGAACGTATCCATGTGCTGACGTTTTCCAATAATGCCAAAAGGCACCGCAAGGGCTGCATCTGCCACTGCACGCGCTATACGTTTGATGCAGAAAGCTACCTAGAACTCGAGCCGAACGTCTACATCGTCGATATCAAGCTGTGCGCGTTAGAAGCAACAGCCGACCTCAACCTTTCGGAGCTCGTTGAGTATTACTTTGAAATCTGCGGCTCCTACGCGCTTGGAACGTCCGACGAAACTCAATATCGCGAGCGCCCAGCCCTAACCAGCGTTGAAGAGCTCAGAGCCTTCTTTTCAGAGGCACCGGGGTATCGTGGATCTAATAAAGCACTTAAGGCACTTTCTTATGTACACGAAGGCTGTCGCTCCCCACTCGAAACGGCGTTTGTCATGATGCTGACAATGCCCAAGTCAATGGGTGGCTTAGCCATACGCGCTATCAAAACGGATTATCCGATCCCAGTCCCCAAAAGATACGCCGCCCTAACGCGACGGACGGTTTTCTACCTCGACGCGCTGCTCGAAAATTCGATGACCGATATCGAATACAACGGCTTTTACCACGACGAACCCGAGCAGCAATCAATTGACGAGGAGCGCCGAAACACGCTGCGAAACATGGGATATGCCGTTATCACAGTTAATCGTCATTCGTTTTTCAAGCAGTCCGCTTTTAAACGGGTCATGGAAGCGATTCGCATTCGCGAGAAGATATGGCCCGGTCGACTCCCGGATAACTTCGCCATCCTGCAAGAAACTCTTCGTCAATTTGTCTTGCGGCGCTACTTCGAATACGGTCGCCGCGTCCTGGAGACACTCAAAGAAGAAGAGGCCGCCAAGCGCGAAATTGCAAGCCAATATCCGCAAGCTGATGACCCGAGCATCAACGATGTGCCCGAACCCGACGACATGCAACACGTCGGGGCCCTTGCTGAGGAAATCAATGGGGCTTGGGAATGCGACATGTTCGCAAAAATCGATGAAAACCGCACGGAAGACGACACGATTATTGATCTAATTGAGAATTCGCTCTTCTAAAGGCGATCTCTGCGGATGTCCACCTACATTTTTCGACTTATTCGGCCACCGATGTGCCAGATTGGCTGCAGCAATGCTCAATATAACTTTAGATAAAACTGATTCTGCAGGAACTCCCGTAGAGGAAGAACTGATTCTCGCGGTATTTGACACGATAAAGTACAAATATGAACAGTTCTAATGCTTCTCAAGGTGGCTTTCTTAGCATGCTAGCCGAACATCTCGAAATATGTTGGCGAGCATTGCGTCGATGTCTCCCAACCCACAGAAAATCGCAGAGGCGGCAAGCAGTCATCGAAATTAACGCAAATTGTATTGACATATGAACATACACTCATATAATCGAAAGCAAGTTATATGAACGCATGTTCATATGAAAGGATATTGCAATGAGCATCCGCGTTGATGAAACGAAACCCGACATCGAGGCCACCGAACCCGCGATCCCCACCACCTGCTCGCCCGAGGACCTTCCCGACGAGGAGCTTCTCTACGACCTCGCCGACCTGTTCAAGGTCTTCAGCGACACCACGCGCATCAAGATCCTTTACGCCCTCATGGGCCGCGAGCTCTGCGTGGCAGACATCGCCGAAGCGACCGAAACCTCGCAGTCCGCGGTGTCGCACCAGCTGCGCACACTCAAGCAGTCGCACCTGGTTAAATTCCGGCGCGACGGGCGCAATATCCTATACTCGCTCGCCGACGACCACGTCTACACCATGCTCAACCAGGGCATGAGCCATATCTGCGAATAGCAACCAACCACGGTACCAGCGCGGCCTGCACCCAAGCCGCAAATACAGGGAAAGGAACCCACCATGAAAAAGCAGTTTAAGCTCGATGAGATCGACTGCGCCAACTGTGCGCGCGAGCTTCAGGACGAGCTGGCCAAGCTCGAGGGCGTCAAATCCGTGTCCGTCAACTTTATGACCCAGAAGTTGACGCTCGAGGCCGATGACGCCGAGTTCGACGAGGTCCTCGACCGCGTTGTGGAGTTCGCCGCCGACGCCGAGCCGGACTGCGAGATCATTCTCTAGCCAAGGTTTACGCCAACCCGCAAGGCCGCGCTTGCCGCGGCCTTTGCTCGCGAAATTATATGAGCGAGTGTTCATACATTCAAATGGGAGGATACGAGTCATGGCCACCGCCGACCCCAAAAAGAAAAAGAAGAAGCGCAAGAAAAAAGAATCACTCGAGCATAAGCGCAACCGCATCCTGGTAGCGCTGGGCATTTTTGCCGTGGTGTACGCCCTCGATGAGCTCGGCACCCTCACTGCCGCATTCGGCACCCCGGGCGACATCTACGCCAGCTTTGTGCTGTTCCTCGTGCCGTTTTTGATTGCCGGCTACGACGTACTGCAAAAGGCATTCAATAACATCCGCCGCGGCAAGGCCTTCGACGAGAGCTTCCTCATGGCCGTCGCGACCATCGGCGCGTTTGCCATGGTGCTCTTCCCCGATACCGACCCGCACATGGCCGAAGGCGCCGCCGTCATGCTGTTCTACCAGGTCGGCGAGCTGTTTCAGGCGTACGCCGTGGGCAAGAGCCGCAAGTCGATCAGTGCCATGATGGACATCGCGCCCGACTACGCTAACGTCGAGCAGCCCGACGGCACACTCGAGCAGGTCTTCCCCGATGACATCGCCGTCGGCACCGTGATCGTGGTCAAGCCCGGTGAGCGCGTGCCCATCGACGGCGTCATCGTCGAGGGCGAGACGCAACTCGACACCGCCGCGCTCACGGGCGAGTCAGTCCCCCGCCCCGCCAAGTCCGGCGACGATATCATCAGCGGCTGCATCAACATGACGGGGCTCATCCACGTGCGCACCACCAAGCCATTTGGCGAGTCCACTGTCGCGCGCGTCCTGGAGCTCGTAGAAAACGCCAGCGAAAAGAAGGCGCGTACCGAGAACTTCATCACGCGCTTTGCCCGCGTCTACACGCCCGCCGTCACCGGCGCGGCCGCGGTGCTCGCGCTCGGCGGCGGCCTAATCACCGGCGCCTGGTCCGACTGGATCCTGCGCGGCCTGACTTTCCTGGTCGTCAGCTGCCCGTGCGCGTTGGTGATCAGCGTCCCGCTCAGCTTCTTTGGCGGCATCGGCGGCGCGTCCAAGCTGGGCGTTCTCATCAAGGGTTCTAACTACCTCGAGACGCTCGCCGACGTGGACACCGTCGTCTTTGACAAGACGGGCACCCTCACCAACGGCACGTTCTCGGTGGTCGTGGTACACCCCGAGGCCGGCTATACCGAGCAGTCGTTGCTCGAAGTCGCAGCCCTTGCTGAGTCGTTCTCCGATCACCCCATCGCGCAGTCCGTACGTGTCGCCTACCAGGGCGAGGTCGACCCCAAGCGCGTAAGCGACTCCACCAACGACGCGGGCCATGGCGTGAAGGCAACCATCGACGGCAAGCACGTCGTCGTTGGCAACGCAAAGATGCTCGCCGCGGCCGGAGTCGAAGCGCCCGATTGCGAGGTCGTCGGAACGATTCTGCATGTGCTCGTTGACGGCGTGTACGCCGGCCACATCGTGATTGCAGACACCGTCAAGGCCGATGCTGAGCAAACGATTCGCGACCTGCACGCCGCCGGTGTCAAGCGCACCGTCATGCTCACGGGCGACCGCGAGGAAGTGGCTGCTGCGGTGGCCAAGCGGCTGGGGCTCGACGAGTTCCACGCGCAGCTGCTGCCGGGCGACAAGGTCGAGCGTGTTGAAGCGCTGCTGGCAGCCGAATCGGGCAAGGGCAAGCTCGCCTTTGTCGGCGACGGCATCAACGATGCGCCCGTGCTCACCCGCGCAGACGTTGGCATTGCCATGGGCGCTATGGGTTCCGACGCCGCGATTGAGGCCGCCGACGTGGTGCTCATGGACGACAAACCGTCCAACATCTCCCGCGCGATCCGCGTGGCGCGCAAGACCATGTCGATTGTTTGGCAGAACATCATCTTTGCGCTGGGCATTAAGTTGCTGATTCTGGTGCTTGCGGCACTGGGCATCGCCAACATGTGGCTTGCCGTGTTCGGCGACGTAGGCGTGGCGATCATCGCCATCCTGAACGCCATGCGCGCGATGGGTGTCAAGAACCTGTAGCGTTTGTGGTCTGTCCGGTCGGGGCCGGGCTTGGTTTTGAAAACGTCCTCGCGCATGAGGCCCGTCTTTCCTGCTCCTGCGGAGCAACGGAAAGACGGGCCTCGCGCTGACGCTCCTATTTGGCAAGGTGTTTTTTAGAATCCATTTTGCGCTCGGCCTCGAAGGCCTGCCTGTCCCAATCGAGCGGAAGTCCGGCCTCGACCCATGCCTCGTAGGCCCTCCTTATGGGCTTGAGCTCCCTTTGGCCCCTCTCCAGCATCGAGATGTGCTTCTCGCTGGTGCCCAGTATGGACGCCGCCCTCACCTGGCTGACCTTCGCCGCGCGCCTGGCCGCCACGAGCTCCGAGGCGTCCTCGGGCCTCCTGATCTCGTGCGGGCGCATCAGCGCCCGGTACGCCTCCCTGGCCACGTAGCGCTTGAGGCACCTCATGACCTCCCTGTCGCTCTTTCCCCGCCCCCTGGCCCTCTCGGCGTACTCGGCGGTCTCGGGGTCGCGCATGACCCTCTGCCTCGCGATCTCGTGCAGCGCGCTGTTCGCCTGCCGGTCGCCGCCCCTGTTGAGCCTGTGCCTCACGGTCTTGCCGCTCGAGGCGGGGATGGGGCAGGCGCCGCATATCGCCGCGAACGACGCCTCGGAGCGCAGCCTGCCCGGGTTGTCCCCGGCCGCGACCGCGAGCTTGGCCGCGCTCACGGGCCCGCACCCGTACATCGCCAGCAGCGCGGGGCAGTTCTCCTCCAGGGACGCCTCGATCGCGCGCTCCATGTCGAGCGCCGCGTCGCGCGCCGCCGCCCACAGGTCCGCCAGCGCGCCGAGAGCGGCGCCCAGCGCGCCCTCGGCGCGCACGGAGGGGAGCTCCTCCATCAGCC
>CABURG010000109.1 GCA_902493835.1 uncultured Collinsella sp.
CAGGCCGCGGCTTACGTCGTTGCGCTCCGGCCCGTGTGGGATGACGTCGACGTTGGCAAGGCCGCGGCCGCCCTCGTCATAACCTCCCTCGCATTGGTTGGCGGCGGTGGCTCCTCCCCAAAGGAACCCTTTTGGAAATGGCATGGTGCCTCCTTCTCTCTGGCGCCCCCATCTCTGCGGGGGACGCTTTATAACGTCCTTGCGGCCTCGCGCGCCGGGCCCGTGGCCCTTTCCCTGATGCGCGCGGGCCGCCTGTGAAGGGGTGACTAGCTGACGGCTTGTCCTGCGGCGGCGCGACGTGCCTCCCGGCCTCCAAGCAGGGAGGGGACTTGTGCCAGGCACACGCCGGCGAGGATGATGGCGACGCCCAGCCACTCGACGACGCCGAGCGGCTCGCCGAGGACGATCATGGCGATGAACAGGCCGGCGGGGAGTTCCGCGGCGGCCATGACAGTGGAGAGGCCCGCGGGCAGGTGCGGAGAGCCCATGCCGAAGAGCAGGACCGGGCAGAGCATGCCAAAGAAGCCGGCGATGACGGCAAAGGGCAGGATGCCCTGGGCGAGGACGCCCGAGACGACGTAGTCCGGGCACACCGTGAGCGACATGACCACGGAACCCGCGCATACGATGACGCCACGCTGCTCGGACGAGCAGGGGGCCTCGACCTTGCCGGAGAGGGTGACAAAGAGGGAGCAGGACACGGCCGCCCCCAGCGCGCAGAGCAGGGCCACGGGGTCGTACCCGGTGATGCCGGTCTTGTAGACGCCGCTGGCGAACACCGTTCCGAAGACGATGACCAGGGCGGAGACCACTTGGAGGAGCCTCGGCGGCCGGCGCGTCATGACGGTCTGCCACACGAGCCCCAGCCACGTGAACTGGAAGAGGAGCGTGAGCGCCACCGGGGCGGGCAGCACGCTCATGGCGTAGCAGTAGAGGATTGAGGTGAGGCAGGTGAGGGCTCCCAGGACCATGAGCTTAAGGGCGAGCTTCCAGCCCACGCGCTGCCAGCGGTGCCCGAGTGCGTGCCCTGCGAGCGTGGCGAGGGCGAAGAAGATGCAGCCAAACCACGCCTGGCTCGCCACCACCTGTGCCGAGGTGAAGCCCGCGGCGTAGGCGAGCTTGTAGGTCGTGGCCATCGCGCCGTAGCAGGCGCCGCCCGCAAAGACCTGGAGCGCCGCCTTGGCCTGTCCCGCGCCCGTGACTCCTGCCCCGGCGGCCTGTTGCTTGATTGTGTTTGTTCCTGCCATTAGGCTCCCTTCCGTCTGCTGTCTTGCAGATGCACGTCTCGTGCGTCTGTTCCCTGCAGTCGGAAGGTGGGCTCGTGCGGTCTTCTGGCGGTGCATGTGGTACCTGCTGCCAAGACGAAAAAAGCCACGCAACCGACTGCTCGGTTGCGTGGCAAAAAGGTGGCTAGCGCCCAGAAAAGTCCACGCGTTTTTAGACTGGGACAAAATACTACAACAGGTGAGATTCCGTCAAGAAAAACCGAGGAAAAAGTGAGCCTCTGCCCGCCGTACCTGTGGCGGTCGTTCCCCGAACGGGGCGGTGCTGTTGGGGACTATCTCGCTCTGTAACAGTAAGACCCGGTTTTGGTCCGTAGATGTTACAGATTTAGACGTTTTGTCGGGGCAGTTTCCGTTTGTCTTGATCTGTAACAGTTAGGGGTCAAAAGTGGGTCTAGATGTTACAGATTGAGATTGTTGAGGATGGGTGAGGGTAGCTAATTCGGACGGGGCTATTTTAAACATTGGGAAATCGAGCGTGGCAAGCGGAGGTCTTCGGGGTATAAGACGGCTAATTGTATGCCGCCTATGAAAGGAACCCTCATGCCCAGCGTTGCCGTTCTCGCCGCCGATGGCTTTGAAACTATTGAATGCTTGACCATGGTCGATGTCATGCGTCGCGGCGGCGTGCGTGCCACGCTCGTCTCGATCATGCCCACGCGCGAGGTCGTAAGCTCGCTGCAGATCCCCGTGACCTGCGATGCGCTCTTTGATGAGATCAACTTTGACGAGTACGACTGCGTCGTGCTGCCCGGCGGCCTGCCCGGTGCCACCAACCTGCGCGCAGATCAGCGCGTCTGCGACGTGGTCTGCGAGTTCGCCGCAACCAAGCACGTCGCCGCCATCTGCGCCGCCCCGTTTATCCTGGGCGAGCTCGACCTGCTCGAGGGGCGCCATGCCACGTGCTTCCCTGGCTTTGAGAAAAGCTTCCCCGAAGGCGCCTATACCGGCGAGAAGGTCACGCAAGACGGCAACATCATCACTGCCAGCGGCATGGCACAGTCCCTCCCCTTTGCATTGGAGCTGCTGCGCACGCTCGCCGGCGACAAGGCCGTCGAGAAGGTCGCCGAGGGCATCCAACTATGATTTTGGCTTCGCAATCGCCGCGCCGCATAGAGCTGATGCGCGAGGCAGGCTACAACATTCGCGTGATTCCCGCGGATATCGACGAAACGCCCTTTGATGGCGAGGCCCCGCTCACGCTTGTCGAGCGCTTGGCACGCGCCAAGGCGGCTGCCGTTGCTGCCGAGTATGCCGAGCCCAATGAGCTGACGGTCGCGGCCGACACCATCGTCACCTTTGACGGCAAGATTCTGGGCAAGCCGGCAACCGAGGACGAAGCGCGCACTATGCTCCGTGAGCTTTCGGGCCGCACGCACCAGGTCGCAACCGGCGTCTGCATCGTTAAGGCAGGCGATACGGCCGCCCCGCATGCCGCCGAAAGCCTGTCCTTTGTCGATGTGACCGACGTGACGTTCTACGAGCTCACCGACGAGCAGATCGAGCACTACGTCGCCTCGGGTGAGCCCATGGACAAGGCCGGCGCCTACGGCATTCAGGGCACAGGAGGACGCATGCTCGTGCACGATATTTCGGGCGACTTCTATAACGTGGTGGGCCTACCCATCGCCCGCGTCGCGCGCGCGATTCAAAAACTCTCGTAATTGCATCTGGCGCTGGGTATCCCCCGGCGCCTACAATTTTGGCGTACCGTACGGATCCCGACCGGGCACAAGGCGCGGCGGAAAACCGATAGGAGTTAAACATGGATACACTGCTCGAGGCCATTGACGTCTGCGATGTCGATGGCTTTTGCTATGGCAACTATACGGACGAGGAGGCCGGCACCGGTTGCACCGTAATCGTGGCACCCGAGGGCGCCACCGGCGGCGTTGACGTTCGCGGCGGTGCTCCAGCATCGCGCGAAACCGACCTGCTGCGACCCGAGAACACCGTCGACAAGGTCCACGCCGTCTGCCTTTCGGGTGGATCGGCCTTTGGCCTCGAGGCTGCAAGCGGCGTCGCTCGCGAGCTTGAGAGCCGCGGCATCGGCCTTCCCGTCGGCCCCACGCAGGTGCCTATCGTGTGCTCCAGCTGTATCTTCGACCTCGCCTTTGGTAACCCCACCGTGCGCCCCGACATTGAGGCCGGCATCGCCGCCGTGCGCGAAGCACTCGACCACACCCCCACCAAGCTCGAACAGGGCAACGTAGGCGCCGGCACGGGCGCTACCGTGGGTAAGCTCATGGGGCCTGCCACCTGCATGAAGGCCGGCCTTGGAGCTGCCGCCGTGGCACTCGGCCCCATCAAGGTGGGCGCCGTGGTCTCGGTCAACGCCTGCGGCAACGTTGTCGACCCCTTCACCGGCGAGTGGGTCGCCGGCATGCGCGCCGCAGCCGATAGCGACCAGATCGTCGACATGGAACTCGCAGCCTTTGCCGCCGCCGGATCCATGCAGATGCCGCTCGACCGCACCAACACCACCATCAGCTGCATCGTCACCAACGTGGAACTCACTAAGGCACAAGCCACCAAGGTCTCCCAGATGGCCGCAGACGCCTACGCACACGCCATCCGCCCCACACACACCACCAACGACGGCGACACCATCTACACCCTCGCCAGCGGCAAACTGGGCGCCCAGGCAAGCGCCGCCGTTCCCCTAGACCTGCTGGGCATGCTCGCCGTAAGGGCCCTGGAAACCGCCATCGTAAACGGAGCCAAAACCGCCAAAACCTCCCACGGAATCCCAGGTGCTGCGAAGTAATCTCACTCGACCGACTACCAACTAATATTTTTTCAGCCCAGGCCCCTGTGTACCGCGCGTCGAAGATCTTCAAATTCAAATAACCTGACAATCGATTCTTATAGCAGAGGCCCCTTGGCCTTTAGTTTGATACAAGTTCCGCACGAGCCGGAAAGCACTTAATGTGCTTTCCGTGCGAGCAGGACTGTTCGCAGTAGCAAACTAAAGGCCAAGGGGCCCAGTCAACCTATCAGCAGCGATTACTCAGCAGCTAGTTGAATTTGAAGATCTTTGAGGCAAGACGGTATAGGCCGAGTGTGGTTTTGTCACCGGCACGACCGCGCAGATTGGTGAAGAACCCGACCACGCCGTAGCGGGCACGACGATACATGCGCTCGTCATAGGCCTTCAAATCATTCCACAGCGTCTTTAGGCGCTCGTCGGCGCAATCTTCCTCGGAAAGCTTGGTAAGCACCGAGCAGATCGCCATCATCATGGTGAAGTAGCCCATCATGTACGAGCGCAGGCGCGACGACCCAACATCGCTGTACAAGTGGTACGACTCCATCATGATACGCGTAACACGGAACTGCTGGTCCAGACGCTTGACCATCGTTGCCTCGTTGACGCTCTGGCCCTCGCGACCGATAAAGTAGCGGTAGAGGTCGATGTCGGCGTAGTACATGGTCTTGCAACGCGGCAGCGGCACGTAGGCGTAGATGTTGTCCACATAGAACGTGTGCGGCGGCATGGGAAGGTTGGACTCGCGCAGCACATCCGTGCGATAGCACAGGCTGTGCATGAGAAGGTTCTGGTCCAGGCGGAAATGACCGATCTGATCCCAGGAAAAGATCTTTTTGCGCGGCAGGGCAAATTTGTAGCCAATAGCGGTATGCATGCCCTCGTAAACCTTCTCGTACACGTAGTTCGAGATAAACAGGTCAACGCGCTGGTCGCGCTCCTCAAAGCCACGCAGAATCGACAGCATGGTCGAAAGGGCAGCGCCGTCAAGCCAGTCGTCCGAGTCGACAACCTTGTAGTAGGTGCCCTGCGCCTCGCGCAGACCCGAAAGGACGGCAATACCGTGACCGCCATTCTCCTGGTGCACCGCGCGGATGATTCCAGGATAACGTGCCTCCCACTCATCGGCCTTATCGGCCGTCTCGTCCTTGGAGCCGTCGTCCACCACGATAATCTCGATATCGGTAGCGTAATTGCTCCCCTCCAAGATGGAGGTGATGCAATGGTCCATGTCCTTGGCGGCGTTATACGAGGGAATACCGAATGTTATGACTTTATGCATGGCAGGCGATAATCTCATCCGAAAGATCGAGGGCAGAATTGGTCACGGCGTCCATATCGTAGTAACGATACTCGGCCAGACGACCCACCGGGTGGAAGTTCGTCAGGTTCTGGACGCGCTCAAGATAGCGCTCATAGAGCTCACGGTTCTCGGGCTCAAGAATGGCGTAGTACGGCGTCTCGCCCGAGCCGGGCGTATAGGCCTTGGAGTACTCCTTCATGATGGTGGTCTTGCCGGGCAGGACCTGACCGGTCATGTTCTTGAACTCGGTGATGCGCGTGTAGTCCTCGCTCGTGGTGTAGTTGACAGTGCCCACGGGCTGGAACTGGTCCATATCGAGCGTCTCGAACTTCATATCGAGC
>CABURG010000110.1 GCA_902493835.1 uncultured Collinsella sp.
CGGCTAGCGAGTTCGACCCCAAAATACTTGAGCAATAAAAAACCACCACAAAGGTGCCTGTCCCCTTTGTGGTGGTTTTGGGTTAGAGCTAGAGCGTGTGTCCGTAGGCGTTGGCGGCCTTGATGGCGGCGGCGAACTTCTCGTCGGTGAAGGGCTCCGGGTTACCCTGCTTCCACTCGTTGGTGGCGTGGGCATTCTCACACAGCGCCGGGATGTCGGCCTCGGTAAGGCCGACCTGCTCAAGCGTCACGGGCAGCCCCATCTGCTTGTTAAAGGCAGCGTAGTGCTTAAGGTTCTCGGTGTCGCCCGTGTAGGCGAACAGCACGAGCACGCCCAGGCTTACGACCTCGCCGTGCAGGTAGGTGCCCTCGCGCGGAATGCTGCAGGTGGCGTTGTAGAACGCGTGCGCCACGCTCGAGTTGTAGTAGTAATCGTTTTGGTTGGTCAGGTTGGAGACGTAGCCCGTGTTGACCACGATGTCGAGCGCGATCTGCTTGACGGCCTCGCTCGACAGGTTCTGGCGCACGTCCTCAAGACCCTGGACGCCATAGGTAAACAGTGGCTCGGAACAGGTGTGGGCGAGCGCCAGGCCAAGACCGGCGGTGTGCTCCAGGTTGCCGGCGCTCGTGGCGTACTCGACCTCGGGCTGTTTAGACAGGGCATCGCCCACGCCGGCCCAGAAGTACTCTGCCGGTGCCTCGGCGATGATCTTGGGGCTGATGAAGATGTGCGCCGGTCTGTTGGGGTACGAATAGCCCTCGAGCGAGCCGTCGTCGTTATACACGACGGCAATGGCGGTCGCGGCCGAGCAGTTGGAGCAGATCGTCGGCACCGTAAAGACGATCTTCTTGAGCTCGATGGCCGCCGTCTTCACGGTATCGAGCGCCTTGCCGCCGCCACAGGCAATGAGCACGTCGGCTTCCTGGCAGGCGGGGGAGTTTACGACCTTGGCGATATTGGCACGCGTACTGTTGGTACCGTAGACGCGCGTCTCCAGAATCTCGACGTCGGTACCTGCCAGCGCAGCTTCGATACCGGGAAGTGCTGCGGCCAGTGCCCGCTTGCCACCGATGATCGCGACCTTTGTCGCGCCGTACTCCGCCAGTGCGGCGGGCAGCTCGTCAAAGCAATCCTCGCCAACGGTGTAGTCGCTCATTCCAATCGTGCGCATAGCAACCTTCTTTCGTTCGATAGAGTGCTTTCAGGTATTTTGCTCCTAGAGCAGGGCTGTAATAGCGAGAAATTTCGAACGTATAAAACCAGTGTTGAGGGTTTTTAGCCGGCGCGGAACGTGCTAGCATACTCCGCATAAGCGTTGATGGGGACGAGTAGTCGGCCGTCCGCATGCTACAGAGAGCGGGGAGCGCTGAGAACCCGTGCATGCGACCGATGAAAATCACCCCGGAGCTGCGGTCCCAACGGACGTACCGCGCAGGTTCGTCTTAGTAGACATCGCCGAGATGGTCGTCGATACAGGCCAGCCGAGTAACGGATGCGAGCGCGCGAATACGCGGGCGAGGGCATCTAAGCTGGGTGGTTAAGCGAAGAGCTTTTGCGGGCGTGCAGCCCGTTTTGTGGCGCTTCGTCCCAGCTTGCAGGGACGGGCGCTTTTTTGGTGCCCAACGGGCGTGCGCGCCCATGACAAGAAAGGGGTACCGTGGCAAACGAGTACAAGCAGACGATGAATCTGCCCAAAACCGGATTTCCCATGCGTGCCGGTCTTTCCAAGTCCGAGCCCAAGCGACTCAAGGACTGGCAGGACAACAAGGTCTACGAGCAAGTTTTAAAGAAGAACGAGGGTCACAAGAAGTTCGTGCTGCACGACGGCCCTCCGTACGCCAACGGCCCGATCCACATCGGCCATGCCATGAATAAGATCTCCAAGGACATGATCAACCGTTACTGGATGATGCAGGGCTATGAGGTTCCCTATGTCCCCGGTTGGGACTGCCACGGTCAGCCGATCGAGCACAAGGTCGAGGAGAAGCTCGGCACCGAGAAGTTCAACCAGACCTCCACGGCTAAGATCCGCGAGCTTTGCAACAAGTTCGCTGTCGAGAACATCGAGCTGCAGAAGGCCGGCTTCCGTCGCCTGGGCGTGCTCGGCGACTGGGACAATCCCTATCTGACGCTCTATCACCAGCATGACGCCGCCGACATCGAGGTCTTCAAGGCCATGTTCGACAAGGGCATGATCTATCGCGGCCACAAGCCCGTCCACTGGTGCAAGCACTGCCACACTGCACTCGCCGAGGCCGAGATTGAGTACTCCGACGAGACGAGCCCCTCCATCTTCGTGCGCTTTGAGATGACCTCCAAGCCCGCCGGCCTCGAGAACTTCGACGGCCCGGTTGACTTTATCATCTGGACGACCACGCCGTGGACCATCCCCTCCGACCAGGCAGTTTCCCTCAAGCCCGGCGCCGCTTACGTCGCCGTTGAGCACGACGGCCGCGCCGAGGTCATGCTCGAGGACCTGGCTCCCAAGTGCTGCGAGGAGTTCGGTTGGGAGTACACCCCGGTCATGGTCGACGGCAAGCCCTATGTGGTTCCCGCCGAGACCTTCCACCACATCCATTACAAGCAGCCGGTCTTTGACGGTGTCGAGGGCGTGGCGCTGCTGGCCGATTACGTCGGTGTCGACGACGGTACCGGTATCGTCCACAACTCGCCCGGCCATGGCGTCGACGACTACTTTGCCTGCCTCAAGGAGGGCATCACCGACATCTGCATGCCGGTCGATGACGACGGCAAGTTCTACACCGGTGAGGAGTTTGGCACCGGTGGCCCCTTCAGCGGTATGGATACCGATGAGGCCAACCCGCACATCATCGAGTTCCTGCGCGAGCGCGGCACCCTGGTCCTCGAGAAGAAGATCACGCACAGCTATCCGCACTGCTGGCGCTGCAAGCACCCGGTGCTCTTCCGTGCTACCGACCAGTGGTTTGTCTCGATGGACAAGACCGGTTTGCGCGAGCAGGCTGGCAAAGAGGTCCGCGAGAACGTCAAGTGGTATCCGGCCCATGCCGCCAACCGCATTGGCGCCATGGTCGAGCAGCGTCCCGACTGGTGCATCAGCCGTCAGCGCAACTGGGGCGTGCCCATCCCCAGCTACACCTGCGCCGACTGCGGCGAGAAGGTCATGAACGATGCCACGCTCGACGCCGTCATCAAGCTCTTCCACGAGAAGGGCTCCGACGCCTGGTTCACCGACGCTCCCGAGAGCTACCTGGGTGAGGCCTGCGTCTGCCCCAAGTGCGGCGGCCATCACCTCAAGGCCGATAAGGACATCCTCGACGTGTGGTGGGATTCCGGCGTGTCCTGGAAGGCCGTCTGCGAGTACCGTCCCGAGCTGGAGTATCCGGCGGACGTGTATCTTGAGGGCTCCGACCAGCACCGCGGTTGGTTCCAGAGCTCGCTGCTCACCTCGGTGGGTGCCAATGGTCACGCCCCGTACAAGGCGGTCGTCTCGCAGGGCTTCACCCTCGACGGCCAGGGCCGCAAGATGTCCAAGTCGCTCGGCAACGTCATCGACCCCAACAAGGTCTGCGACGAGATGGGCGCCGACATCATCCGCCTGTGGGTCGCCTCGGTCGATACCAGCTCCGACGTGTCCATCGACCACGAGATCCTTGCTCGTACGTCCGATGCCTACCGTCGTTTCCGCAACACGCTGCGCTTCCTGCTCTCCGAGCTCGAGGGTCAGTTTGAGCCCGAGACCGACGGCGTCGCCTTTGCCGACCTGCTGCCGCTCGACAAGCTCATGGTTGCCCGCCTGACCCAGGTCCAGGCCGAGGTCGACGACGCTTACTCCTGCTACGAGTTCCCGCGCGCCTACCGTGCGCTTTACGACTTTGTGGTTACCGAGCTCTCCAACGTGTACCTCGACGCCCTGAAGGATCGTCTGTACTGCGAGAAGCCCGGCTCGCTCGAGCGCCGCAGCGCTCAGACCGTGCTCGCCGAGCTCTTCTCGATGCTCATGCGCGATCTGCAGCCGATCTTGTCCTACACCGTCGACGAGGCCATGGCCTATGCGCCCGCCGGCTGCGTTGATCACCAGAATTACGCCGCGCTGCTCGATTGGTACAAGTCGCCTATCACGGTCGACGAGGCCAATGAGTTTGAGGGCGTGCTCGAGGCTTCGCTCGAGCTCCGTAGCGCCGTGACCAAGGCCCTTGAGGATGCCCGTTCTGCCGGCACCTTCACCAAGAGCCAGCAGGTTCGCGTCAAGGCGGTCGTTCCCGCCGAGATGTATGCGCTGTTGACCGGCGACAAAGCCGTCGACCTGGCCGAGTTCTACATCGTCTCCGATGTTGAGCTGACCCAGGGCGAGGAGCTTTCCGTTGCTATTGAGGCTGCCGAGGGCGAGTGCTGCGACCGTTGCTGGAACTATCGCACCACTGTCGGCGAGTACAACGGCCACGCGCATATCTGCAAGCGCTGCGCTGACGCCCTTTAGGTTCCGCCGTTCTACCTAACGGCGGACCTGCCGACGCTGCGCGGGCCGCATTTGGACAATCTGACGTTCAATTTCAAGGGCGCGACCGAAAGGTCAGCGCCCTTTCATTTCACGTCACCTTGTCTCAAATGCGACCCGCTCGCTCATTTATGCTCTACCTGCGGTGTTTCCGTTCTTGGGAGATTTGTCGCTTCTTGCTTGCGTCAATGTATGATTATCTACTGCGTTAAACGGAATTCGATTGTTCTTGAGGGTAGGGGATTTCTTTGGGTCGTTCTGCGGATATGACGCCGCCTTTGCGTTGGCGGTTGGGTGTTGCTGGTGGCGTGGCGCTCGTTGTGTTGCTCGTTGACCAGCTGACCAAGCTTGCGGTTCGTTCCGTGGGCGATGCCCTGCATATGACCGTTATTCCCAGCGTGATCGATTTCCTGTTTGTTCGCAATATCGGAGCCGCCTTTAGCATGGGTGAGGGGCATGGCATCGCGTTTGCCGTGCTGGCGTTGGCGGTCATTATCGCTATTGCCGTGTACCTCGTTCGTGCGCCCCAGCTCGCCCATCTTGAGGTCGTGGGCATGGCTATGGTTGCGGGCGGCGCCATCGGCAACGCGATCGATCGTCTTGTCTTTGGCTTCGTGACCGATTTTATCGCCACCACGTTCATCGACTTTCCCGTCTTTAACGTGGCTGATATCGGCATTACGGTCGGTGTTGTGCTGGCGCTTATCGGTTACATGTTCTTGAGCCCCGCCGCTCGCGAGGTCGATGCGACCGCTGAGCTCAACGCCCGTGACGAGGCCCGCGCCAAACGCAAAGCCAAACAGCGTGGGGAGCGTGCCCGCAAGATTCGCGAAAGGAATGAGCGCTAATGGCCGACATCCATATTCTTGTTGCCGACGATTGCGCTGGTCAGCGTCTTGACGCCTATCTGGGCGCCAACGATGGCTGTCCCACGCGTTCTGCCTGCGCACATCTGATCGAGGGCGGCGCCGTTGCCGTCAACGGCGAGACCTGCCTATCAAAAAAGTATGCCGTTCGTGCCGGCTTCCGTATCTCGGTTGACCTGCCCGAGCCGCACGACCCCACCGATGTGATTCCCGAAGCCATTCCCCTCGATATCCGTTACGAGGACGACTACCTTATCGTGCTCTCAAAGCAGCGCGGCCTGGTGTGCCATCCCGC
>CABURG010000111.1 GCA_902493835.1 uncultured Collinsella sp.
CGATCCCGGCGAGACGCACGAGAGCCAGTTCCGCCGCGAGTGCGAGAAGGGCCTGCGCCAGCACTACGGCGACGACTGGGCCACGCGCGAGATCGGTGGCGTCAACATCAAAGAGCGCTTTGAGTACGAATACAAGGTCATCTGCGACAAGGGTTTTGCCGCCTACTTTTTGATCGTTGCCGAGTACGTGCAATGGGCCAAGGACAACGGCATCGGCGTCGGTCCCGGCCGTGGCTCGGCCGCCGGCGCTATCGTCGCCTACGCCATGAACATCACCGCGTTCGACCCGCTCGAGAACGGCTTGATGTTCGAGAGGTTCCTGTCCCCGCAGCGTACCGAGATGCCCGATATCGATATGGACTTCGACGATGAGCGGCGCCTCGAGGTCGTGGAGCACGTTCGCCAGCTCTACGGTCCCGAGAAGGTCACCCACGTCATCACCTACTCGACCATCAAGGCCAAGCAGGCCATCAACGACGCCGCGCGCGTCTTGGACTACCCGGTCTACATGGGCCAGCGCCTGTCCAAGATGGTCTCGAGCGACCCCAAGGTCAAGCTCAAGCAGGTGCTCGACAAACAACCCGGCAAAGAGGATCTGTTTAACCCCGACTTTGCCGAGGCCTATAAAAAGGACGACGACGCCCGCCGCATCATCGACACGGCGCTCTCGATCGAGGGCCTCACCCGTGGCGAGGGCGTGCACGCGTGCGCCGTTCTGATCTGTCGCGACCCCGTCAACGAGCACGTGCCCACCAAGCTCGACACCAAGGGCGGCGTCGAGATTACCCAGTACGAGGGCCATACCGTTGCCGACATGGGCCTGCTCAAAATGGACTTCCTGGGTCTGCGCACGCTGACGGTTATCTCCAAGGCCAAGGCAAACATCAAAAAGAACTTCGGCATCGACATCAAAGAGGAAGAGATTCCCTTTGACGATCCCGAGATCTTTAAGCTCATGGGCTCCGGCCACACCGCCGGCGTCTTCCAGGTCGAGTCCGCCGGCATGACGGCCACGATCAAGAACATGAAGCCCACCGAGTACAAGCACGTCGTAGCATTGATCGCTCTGTACCGCCCGGGCCCGCTGGGCGCCGGCATGGTTTCGTCCTACATCAACCGTATGAACGGCAAGGAGCCGGCGGTCTCCTACGACGACCGCCTGGACGACATCCTGGGCGAAACCTACGGCACCATGGTCTACCAGGAGCAGGTTATGCTCATCTCCGTCGAGATGTGCGGCTTCTCCAAGGGCGAATCGGACTCGCGTATCCGTAAGCCCGTGGCTAAGAAGAAGATCAAGCTGCTCACGTCGACGGTGCTCCACTGGGAGGATGGCTCGGACGAGACCACCTACGACCACTGGATGAACGGCGCCATCAAGAACAACTACACGCGCGAGGTCGCCCAGAAGATTTGGGACGATGTTCTCGAGTTCGCGTCTTACGCCTTTAACAAGTCGCACTCCGCCGGCTACGCCATTCTGGTTATGCAGACGGCCTGGCTCAAGGCGCACTATCCGCATGAGTACATGGCGGCCGTTCTGACGTCCTATACGGGCAAGACCGACAAGATCGTGCACTACGTCTCGGCATGCCGTCACGACGGCATCCCCGTGCTTTCGCCAGATGTCAACGAGTCCGGTACCGAGTTCACGGCTACCAAGGAGGGCGTGCGCTTTGGTCTGGCCGGCATCCGCGGCGTGGGCACCGGCGTGGCGCAGGCGATTATCGCCGAGCGCGAGGCGGGCGGTCCGTTTAAGACGCTGCACGACTTTGTCGAGCGTGTGGACTCGAGCCAGGCCAACCGTCGCGTGATCGAATCGCTCATCAAGGCAGGCGCCTTCGACTCCACGGGGTATCCGCGTCGCCAGATGATGCACTTTGTGGACAAGAACAACCCCGAGAACATCATCGATGCCGCAGTAAAGCGCCAGAAGGATCGTGCGAGCGGCCAGACGTCGTTCTTCGACATGTTTGGCGATGTTGAGGGCTCGGGCTTTGAGGTGAGCGTGCCCGATCCGGATGGCCAGGAATGGGACCGCCACCTTAAGTTGAGCCAGGAGAAGGAGGTTCTGGGCATCTATGTCTCGGACCACCCGCTGCGCCCGTTTGAGTATGCGCTTAGCAAAGCGCGCGACTTCTCGTTCTCGCAGATCGATACCGGTTACGAGGTGCAAAACCCCACGGGCGGCACTATCAACCAGGAGATTCCCGAGGGCAAGGCACTGTGGTGGGCCGGCATGGTCTCGAGCGTGTCCAAGCGCGTGACCAAAAACGGCGACCCCATGGGCATCGTGCAGCTCGAGGACATGGAAGGCGAGGCCACCGTCGTGGTGTTCCCCAAGACCTACAAGGAGGCCGAGGGGTATCTGTACGGCGAGGTCGATCCCGAGACCGGCGTGCAGCTGTCCGACGCGTTTGTGCGCATTAAGGGCAAACTCGAGCGCTCGGACCGCGGCGACCAGATCATCGCGCAGGAGATCGTGCCGCTCGAGCTCAACGAGGAGAACAACAAGCCCAAGGTGTTTGAAGTCATGGTGCCCAACAGCCGCTTTAGCCAGGGCAACATGGCGCGCCTTGCCACGGTGCTCACCACCAACCCGGGCGGCGACCGTGTGGAGATCTTTATCGAGCAGGTGGACGGGCGCGTGCTGCGTGCCGAGGTACCTGCTAAGGTCAACGCGCGCTCGATTCCGCTGCTGGCCGAGGCCAAGGCCATCGTCGGCAACCAAGGCCGCGTGACGGTTATCTAAAATGATTTTTCTGGGACGGGGATTAAAAAATCATTTTGGGTGACGTGTGGCGGAAGACCAGTTTTTCTGGGACGGGAATGATTTTTTCATCCCCGTCCCAGAAAAATCGTTTGGCGTGCGAGATTGGAGGAAGTGATGGCACAGCAGACGTTTGCGCAGGCGCTTCGTAAGGAAGCGGCGCTGAGCGGCACCTTTATGAAGGGGCGTTCGCTCATGCTCAACGGCGCCGTGCTGTCGATTGAGGACAGCGGCTCGCGCTTCTCCAAAAACGTGACGGTTGAGGGCTCGGTGCGCGGCTCACGCGGCGACCTGTACAAGACGCACGTAGCGCTCGACATGGACGAGCACGAGGTGATCGACTACGACTGCGATTGCCCCGCTGCCTATCGCTACCCCGGTATGTGCAAGCACGCCATCGCCACAGCGCTGGCATACCTGGACGCCAGCGGCATTGAGCCTGTTGAGGGATTGCGCACGCCGGTCCGCACGTTTACGGCACCGCCCGCACAATCCAAACAGTCCGTGCGTACCGCGCCCAAAGCGTCGGCCGTCAATCCCAACTTTCCCTTTCCCGCGCCCGTCCCCACGAGCCCCAGCCTCATGGCGGCGCTCTCCGATCTTTCGGACGTGCGCATGGATGAGCTGGCGAGCATGCGCCGCAAGCTTGCCGGTGCCGTTGATCCCGACGCCCCCAAAGCGGCGTTGGAGCCCTCGTTGGTGCCGTACTACAATCCGCTGTTCGCCGACCGCTTTAGCTGGGCGCTCGAGTTCCGCATTCGCTGCGGTTCGGTGTCCTACGTGGTCAAGGATATCGACGGCATGGCCGACGCCTATGTCCGAGGCGGCACGTTCTCGTACGGCAAGAAGCTCACGTTTCTTCATGTGCCCGAAGCCTTTGACGACCTTTCGGTACAGTTGCTCGACCTTGTCGCAACGACGGTCGCCTACCTAGGCGATATTACGAGCTCACGTTCGGCATCGTACGACTTTGCCCGCAGCGGCTTTGTCGCCGAGCGTCAGTTGCCGGTATCCGAGTATTCCATCGTGTCCGTACTGGACCTGCTGCGTGGCGGGACCATTTCCTTTGAGCCTGCCTGGTCGCGGGGAACGACGGCGCATCGTGCCTACGACGTGGCGGTCGAGCCGGCGCCGCAAGGGGAGGATGAAGCCCCGACCAAGCGCCCGCCGCTCCTTGCCGCCAAGATTGCGCCGGCGGTCGGCGGCAGCTACGACCTTCGCCTGCCCGCCGATGCATACTGCTTTGCTTCGGGCGATGCTGCCTACCTGGTCGACACGCGCCGCGCGCGCCGTACCGATGTGGCGTTTGCCCAACACGCGGCGCCGTTCCTATCGCACTTGTTGCCCTGCCGCACGCCGGTCCATATCGCCGCCGACCAGGTGGGCGAGTTCTGCCGCATGGCACTGCCTGTCTTGCGCGACTACACCGACCTGACCGCTCCCGCCGTACTTGACGCCGTGGCGCCCGAGGCGAGTTTCCATTTTGAGATTGGCGTCGACGATGGGCTCGTGACCTGCAAAATTACGGTTACCTACGGCGACTGGTCGGCAGATCTCTTTAGCCTGGGCGCTCCGGGCAGCCCCTTCGAAGAGCAGCGCCCCGGCGTGCCGCCCCGTGACATGATGGCGGAGTTTCGCGTTATGGATACGGCGGCCCTGTATTTCGATTTCTACGAGGGTGGCCTGGCGTTTGAGGAACGCGATGACGAGAGCCTGTTCTGTCTGCTGACCGAGGGTCTGGCGGCTTTGTCCGAGCTGGGCGAGGTCATGCTCAGCGACCGCCTGCGCCAGGTCTCGGTCCGCCCTGCGCCCAATCTTTCGGTGCGTGCGACCGTCAAGAGTAACCTGCTCGACGTCGAACTGGGCGCGAGCGGCCTTTCGGCGGCAGACCTTGCCATCTACCTCGATTCCTACAAGCGTCACCAGACGTTTGCGCGTCTCACGTCGGGCGATATCATCCGCCTGGACGAGGGCGCCCGTGCCGCATTTGGCCTTGCCGAGGACTTGGGCGTCGATGCTGTCGACCTGCTCGACGGCGTGTCGCTTCCCGCGTCGAGCACCCTGTTCGTCGACAGCATGCTTGCGCGCACGCCCGCGCTCGAAGCCGATCGCGACGCTGCGTTCCGTCGCACCGTCGAGCGCCTGGATACGCTCGGCAAGATGGACTTTACGGTGCCGGTCTCGCTCAAGGCCGCACTGCGCGGCTATCAGGTCGACGGCTACCAGTGGCTCGGCTCGCTCGAGCACCTGGGCCTCGGCGGCATCTTGGCCGACGATATGGGCCTGGGCAAAACGCTGCAGATGATCGCACATATCCTGGCGCGCGTGGAAGCGGGGGACGCTAAGCCCACGCTTGTGGTGTGCCCTGCGTCACTTGTATACAACTGGACCGCCGAGCTGGAGCGCTTTGCCCCGTCGCTCGATGTGTGCGCCATTGTGGGCGCCAAGGCTCAACGCCGTGTGCAGATCGCCGGCGTGGCCGAACATAACGTGGTCGTGACGTCGTATGACCTTATGCGGCGCGATATCGACGAGTACGTCGAGCAGGACTTTGCCCGTGTGGTGCTCGACGAGGCCCAGTACATTAAAAACCCGCTCACGCAGGTTGCGCGTGCCGCCAAGCGCCTGCCTGCCGGCGTGCGCTTTGCCCTGACGGGCACGCCCATCGAAAACCGCTTGTCCGAGCTCTGGAGCATCTTCGACTTTTTGATGCCGGGCCTGCTTGGCACGCGCGAGTCGTTTGCCAAGCGCTTCGAAAGTCCGGTCGAGCATGCCGAGGGGGACAGCGCCGCTCGCCTGCAGGCACTCGTGTCGCCGTTTGTACTGCGCCGTGTCAAGGAGGACGTGGTGGCC
>CABURG010000112.1 GCA_902493835.1 uncultured Collinsella sp.
GATCTCGAGCCGTGCTGTTCGCAAGATTGAGGCAGGCGAGCTCGTCGGCCCCCAGCGTGTGCTCATTGAGGTCAATGTGAGTGGTGAGGAGTCGAAGGGAGGCTTTTCACCCGATGAGATTCGCGCCGCCGCGGGTGAGCTTGCAGAACTTGAGGGAATTTGCGTACAGGGGCTTATGACTATGGCGCCCCGGGGGAATAAGGATGTGGCACGCCGCACCTTTGCGGGGCTTCGTGAGCTGAGGGATGAGCTGGAGGCGGCGTATCCCGATTTGAACCTGCCTGAGCTTTCCTGCGGTATGAGCGAGGACTTTGAGTCTGCCCTTGAGGAGGGCTCTACGCTCGTTCGCCTGGGCAGGGTAGTATTTAGCCCGGAGTTTGCAGTAAAATAAGGCTCTGAAGTGCGCACTGATTATCGGGGCGCCTGCACTAAACCGCGAGAGGACACAACCATGGGCTTCCTTGACGAGATTAAAAATAAGATGCACCTGGGCGGCCAGCAGGGTTACGACCAGGGTTATGGCCAGGACGACGACTACGGCTACGATGACGGCTACGACGATGGCTATCAGAACAACGGCTACAGTGGTGCTTCGGGCGAGGGCTTCTACACCCAAGACGAGCCGAGCAACGGCCTGCTTGGCCAGACGCGCCGCGGTGAAGCTGAGTCGGTTGCCGTGTATACGCGCTCCGGTCAGCTGGTCGGCGATGACTCCCGCCATGCCACGACGTATAACCCGCCTTCGCGCTCGCAGGACAGTGTTGCGAGCGGTTATCGTCCTGGTGCCTATGACACGCCGTCGAGCTACGCCGAGAATACCCGCGCCCGTGCCGCCGCTGCACCCGCGCCTGCACCGAGCGATGCCTCGGCCTATGCGAGCAATATCATCAACGCCACGCCGCAGCTGCCGGCCTATGTCCTGCGCCCCGAGAGCTATGACGACGTGGAGACCGTGGTGCGCCGCGTTCGCACCAAGCAGCCTGTCGCACTGATTTTTGTGGGCGTACGCACCGAAGTTGCCAAGCGCGTCTTGGACTTCTCTTACGGCTTTGCCTGCGGTCTGGGTGCCACGGTCAAGGAGGTGGGCGACCGCGTGTTCATGGTGCTGCCCGCCGGTTGCGAGGTCAAAGATTCCGATCTCAAGAAGCTTCGTGCCGACGGCTACCTTAAGTAAAGACAAGACGAGGAGATTCCCATCAACATCTACACTATCGTCCAGCTGGTCAACACGCTGTTCAACTTCTATTCCACGCTCATTGTCGTCTACTGCTTTATGACGTGGATTCCCATGAAGCAGGGTGGTTTGCTTCAGGATATTGCCGCGGTGCTTGATAGCGTGTGCGGTCCGTGGCTCAACCTGTTCCGTCGTTTCATCCCGCCGATGGGCGGTATCGATTTTTCGCCGGTCGTTGCGATTATTGCGTTGCAGTTGGTGCAGAGGCTGGTTCTGCAGCTTCTTATAGGTATACTCGTGTAGAACTGACTTAGTAACTTACGTCGGGCGTGTAGCGCCGAGGCGATGAAAAAGGAGACTTGTTATGGCTATTACCCCTGCAGACATCCAGGCTCAGACTTTCTCTGAGGCCAAGCGTGGCTACGATCCTGCTGAGGTCGACGTCTTCTTGGAGACGCTGTCCTCCGAGGTTGACGCTATGCTCGCTAAGATCGTCGACCTTAAGGGTCGCCTGACTGCTACCGAGCAGCAGCTTGCCGATGCGCAGGCTCAGCTTGCCCAAGCTCAGGATGCCACCGCCCAGGCCGTTCCTGCCGCCCCCGTGGCTGCTCCCGCCCCTGACTTCTCCGCTCAGGAGCGCCAGATTTCCGCTGCCCTGATCGCTGCCCAGCAGACCGCTGAGACCATCGTCAACGATGCCAACGAGAACGCTGAGCGTATCCGCAACGAGGCTGACGCCAAGGCCCGCGAGGTTATCCGCCAGGCTCTGACCGAGAAGCAGGCCGAGCTCGAGGAGATCGATCGTCTCAAGGCTTCCCGTGAGGAGTTCAAGGCAGAGTATCTCAAGCTCATCCAGCACTTCATGGACGATGCCCAGAATTCCTTCCCGGCCGATCTGATGGCCTCCACGCCGGTCGGTTCTGCCGCTTCTCCTGCAGTGACTGTTCCCGCCGAGCCGCTGCCCGTCGCTGACCCGGTTGTCCCCGTGGCCGATCCCTTCGCCCCGATCGACAACTTTGCTGCCGACGACCTGGACTAACATTCGGCCTACAATTTAGTGCCTAGAAAGGACCCGCAGCTTGCGGGTCCTTTTTTATGACTGTGCCGGAGTGCGTAACATAAAAAACCGAGCCCTGCACATAATGGCGCAGAACTCGGCGAACGGGTGAGCGGTCAAGGGTAGGTTTTAAGGCATGTCCCAAAACCTACTTGAGGAGGAAGTCGGAGAGGGGAATGGTACGGGCCTCGCGATGCTCGGGATCGGCGATGTGGTCGGCAGGATATCCACAGACGAGCATGTGATAGGGATAGACGCCCTTGGGCAGATTGAACTGCTCCTGCGCCACCTCAGGCTTAAAATGGCATACCCAGCACGTTCCCAGGCCCTGCTCGGTGGCCTCCATCATCATCTGATCACACACGATTGAGGTGTCGATTTCACTAGAATTCATCTGGTCATACGGGCGCACCCAAGCATCACCGGTAACGCTGCAAATAAGGAAGACAAGCGGAGCGCCAAAGATAGACTCATCACGAGCAAACCGAGGCTGACAAGCAGCTGCCTTCTCCAGAAGCTCAGGCGTATCCAACACCATCACACGGGTTGGATGATTATTACAAGCAGAAGGAGCAATACGCCCAGCCTCAACAATGGCATCCACAACAGCTTGCTCTACAGCCCGATCTTCAAACTCACGACAAGAATACCGACCCCGAGCCAGATCCAAATACCCCATAACCAAACCCTCCAAAGTCAGCAAATCAATCCAAGGTAAACCAAAGGGTACCCAAACCCCCATCCACCCAAACGCCCACCGAATACCAAAGTGTTCAATTGGGTATTAAAGGCCCCCTCGGCCAACCCCCCATTGCGCTCTAACTATCAGCCAAAGTTCCAATGGTGGTACGTAAGGCGAAGGGCCGGCCACGGTTTACTTTCGAACGACTCTGCAAAGCAGCCGGAGTGAGAAAGCAAACCGTGGCCGGCCCTTCGCCGCCGGGACACGTACCCCCAATTAACTGTTCTTCATGACAATCGAATCCACAACATCGGCCACATTCTCACAGCAGTCAGCGCAGTACTCCAGGAAGGCGTATACGTCACGCCAGGCGATGACCTCGAGCGGGTCCTTGCCGTTAACGTGCAGGTTGCGCATGGCGTTGATATAGAGCTCGTCGGCTTCGGACTCGATGGTGTTGATCTGGATGACGAGTTCGCGCAGGGTCTTGGACTTGCGGTAGTTGGGCAGCTCGACCATCAGGTCTTTCATGGCGCGGCAGGCGTCAGTCACCTTGTGGGCGATGACGATGGCGTCGGGATGGATGCTCTGGATGTTGGTGAAGTAGACGCGCTGCACGACGCCCTCGATGCGGTCGAGCACGGTGTCGAGTGAGCAGCTCATCAGATCCAGATCCTCGCGCTCGAGCGGGGTGATAAAGGCGGTGAGCAAGGCGTCCTCAAGCTCATGGTGCTTCTTGTCGGCCGCATGCTCGATCGCGTGCATCTTGTTGAGCATATCGTGAATCTTTGCGGGATCGAAGTTCTCGAAAATCTTGGTGAGCAGCTCGGCGGCCTGGACGGCAAGGTCGGCGCAGGCGACGTAGTTGTCGAAGTAGAACGAATCGGGTTTCTTTGCCATGGGTGGGTCCTTTCGAGGCGAAGACGGGTGGGCGAGGTAATGCAGTCCGGATGGACGTTCGGTTTGACTAGAGGAACATCATGAACAGCTTGGCCATGACAAAGCTGATGAGTCCGCAGGCGGGGAAGGTGAAGAACCAGGTGAACATCATGTCTTTGACGACGCCGAAGTTGATGGCTGAGAGGCGCTTGACGGCACCGACGCCCATGATGGCGCAGGTCTTGATGTGTGTGGAGGACACGGGGATGCCGGTAAGGGTGGCAAGCAGCAGGTTTGCGGCGCCTGCGAGGTCGGCGGAGAAGCCCTGATACTTTTCGAGCTTGACCATGCTCTGGCCGACGGACTTGATGATGCGCTCGCCGCCCACGCTGGTGCCGATACCCATAGTGGCCGAGCACAGCAGCATAATCCAGATGGGGATGCCTGCATCGCCGACGCTCGTCTGGCCGCTGGCAAAGGCCACGCCTAAAAAGAGCACGCCGATGAACTTCTGTCCATCCTGCGCGCCGTGCATAAAGCTCATGGCCGCAGCGCTCGCGATCTGAGCGTATTTAAAGAAGACATTGGCACGTCGCCTGTTGGCGGCGGCGAAAAGAATCGAGATGAGCTTGCACAGGACCCAGCCCATGACAAAGCCCAGGCCGATGGAGAGCGCCAGACCGTAGATGACCTTCATCCACTCGTGGACGTTGACGCTGCTCGCACCGCCGAGGGCGATGGCGGCACCGGTCAGGCCGGCGATAAGGCTGTGGCTTTGCGAGGTGGGGATGCCAAAACGCGACGCTGTGGCGCCGTAGACGACGATGGAGAACAGCGCCGCGCATAGGCAGGCGAGCGCCATGGTGCTGTTTCCGCCAAAGTCGACGATATGTGAGATGGTGTTGGCGACGCTCGCGTTAAAGTGCGTCATGATGAGCACGCCGAGGAAGTTGAATGCGGCGCTCATGAGAATGGCGGCGCGGGCGGGCATGCAACGCGTAGTGACGCAGGTCGCGATGGCGTTGGGCGCGTCGGTCCATCCATTGACGAAGATGGCGCCCAACGCGAGGATCACGGTGACGGCAAGGACTGGGTTCGACACAATTTGGCCGAGGAAGGTTGAGAACGTTACGTCCATATATGGGCTTTCTCGAAGTTTGCAGACACGTTACAAAAACATGATAAATCGTATCACCTCCTGCGGGTCTCTTTACCGAGTTCTGATGGGAGAAGTGAACTTTTTGGCACTAAAATTGAATATTAGCCCTGTTGACCGCGGGTGTTCTTTTTGCTAACACGCCATGCGGACACGTGCGATTACTACGACACTCCAAAACCACAGTCTGTTCGCTTTACAACATGCAAACATGCGTTCGATAATAGGAGGCATGGAATATCGACAGACAGATGGCAAAACTCGGCGCGTGCACAAGCAGTATGTGGACGTCGTGGCTCGCATCCTCGCGGGCGGACAGGTCGTGCCGGTCACCGTCTGCTGGGTCGACGGTCGTTGCTTTACGATTGACGAGATTGTCTCGACCACTGGGTTTGGCCTGACGGTTCACGGCATCCGTACGGCAACCTATAAGGTGCGTTTTGGCGGGCACGCGACCGAGTTGTATCTGGAGGACCAGACGCGCGAACGACCAGATGGTTCGCAGGCCCATCTGATGCGTTGGTGGGTGTGGGCATTCGACCGTACGCTCGAGGGCGAGCGCCGTGGGTAAGGACGTACGGCATTCGGGTACAATGACAGGAATCTTGTCACCTGCTGCGCCGTCTTTCACGGCACTTTTTGAAAGGACGAACCTATGAACGATATCCA
>CABURG010000113.1 GCA_902493835.1 uncultured Collinsella sp.
CTTTAACGCCGCTACTGCCGATGGTATCTACCAGCTCACCTCCGAGCAGGCCGATGAGCTTGCCCGCGTGCACGATTCGCTTGCCGCGCTGTCTGCCCAGACGGCTATGGCCACGGCTCCGGCGCCCGCGATGGACGCTCCTGCCGTTGATCCGCTCGATCCTACGGGCGCGACCGGTCAGTTTATGCCCGATCCCTCGGACACCGGCTTCTTTACGCTGTCCGAGTCCGAGATGGTCCAGCAGGACCGTCAGGATCGTAAGCAGTCCAAGGTCCGTCGCCGCCATCGCCACACGGGTCTCAAAGTCTTCATTGTGCTGCTTCTGCTCATTTTGATCGCCGCGGGCGGTCTGGGTTTTGCCTACACGCGCGGCTTTGGCTTCCCGTCTCAGGAATCTGTGGTTACCGATCTGTTCCAGGCTGCCGGCGACGGTGACACCGCAAAGGCCGAGTCTTGCCTGGCCTCGAGCCTGTCCGAGGACGCTAAGTCGATGATCATCTCCTCGATTCCGCAGGGTGCCACCGTGTCCGTCGAGGGCATGGATCAGTCCATGACCGAGACGACCGCTAAGGTGAAGGCATCGCTGTCCAAGGGGGGCGAGCAGGAGTACACCGTCAAATTCGTGCGCTCCGACAACCATATCGGCTGGGCTGTTTCCTCGCTCGATATGGATTTCTCGGCTGCTGACAACCAGTAGTGACCTTATGGGATTTAGCTTTGCCCGGTGCTTCACCGCAAGTGAGGTGCCGGGCTTGCGCTAGTATCATGAGCTAGTAGTTTTCCAGCAATCATCCAACACATCAGGAGTTGCGTTGTTTTCTTTGATGGATATGTTCTTCGGTAGCTATGCGGGCGATCTTGCCATCGACCTCGGCACCGCAAATACGCTTGTCTCCGTGCGCGGCAAGGGCATCGTCATTCGCGAGCCCTCTGTTGTCGCCATCGACAAGAACGACGAGCGCATCCTGGCGGTCGGTATCGAGGCAAAGCGCATGCTCGGCCGTACGCCCGGCAACATCGTGGCTGTTCGTCCCCTGAAGGACGGCGTCATCGCCGACTTCGATGTTACCGAGGCCATGCTTCGCTACTTTATCGACAAGGCGTCCGAGAAGCGCTACCCGTGGACCCCGCGTCCGCGCGTTGTCGTCTGCGTTCCTTCCGGCGTCACGTCGGTCGAGAAGCGTGCCGTCTTTGAGGCCACGATCCAAGCCGGCGCTCGCCAGGCCTACCTGATCGAGGAGCCCATGGCTGCCGCTATCGGCGCCGACCTGCCCGTCGAGGAACCCACCGGCTCCATGGTCATCGATATCGGCGGCGGTACCACCGAGGTTGCCGTTATCGCCATGGGCGGCATCGTCGTCTCGCAGTCCATCCGTATTGCCGGCGACGAGTTCGACCAGGCCATCCTCACCCACGTTCGTGATGCTTACAACCTGGCCATCGGCGAGCGTACGGCAGAGGACATCAAGATCAAGGTCGGCTCCGCCGTGCCGCTCAAGGACGAGCTCGACGTCGAGGTCAACGGCCGCGACGTGATCACCGGTCTGCCCAAGACCGTGCGCATCGAGAGCGAGGAGATTCGTCGCGCACTCAACAAGCCGCTCGACGAGATGGCCAAGGCCGTTAAGGACGCCCTCGATGCCACGCCGCCCGATCTTGCCTCGGACCTTATGTACTACGGCATTTTGCTGACCGGTGGCGGCGCGCTGCTGCGCGGTCTCGACGTGCGCCTGCGCGATGAGACCGGCGTTTCGGTCAATGTTAGCCCCACGGCGCTCGATAACGTTGTTAACGGCTGTGCCCGCGTGCTCGAGGCCAATGCGTTTGATGGCGGCTTCGTCCAGACCAATGCTTAATTTCCAAAAGGTGGATTCCATTTGGCACGATCTTCGGGTTTCTCCACAAATCTGAATACCAAGCGACAATCAACGGGTATGCGCCCGTTGATTGTTTTCAGCCTGATTTCGGTGTTGCTGCTCACGTTTTACATCCGCGAGGGCGAGGCAGGACCGATTCATGCCGTGCGTTCGGGCGTAACGACGATTACCTCGCCGGTGCGCTTTGTGGGTTCGGCTGTGGCGGCTCCTTTTAATGCCATCGGCAACGTGTTCTCTAACCTTACGGCGTCGCAGGACACGCTTGACGAGCTTAAGAAGCAAAACGAGGAACTGACCTCTAAGGTTGCTGAGCTCTCCGAGGCTCAAAAGACCGCCGAGCGTCTGGAGGGGCTGGTCGGCCTGCAGTCGACCTACAACCTCAAATCGACCGCAGCTCGTATCGTTGGTGCCTCCGGCGATGCCTGGACCTCGACCGTTACCATCGACAAGGGCTCTGCCGACGGCCTTACCATCAACATGCCCGTGACGAGTTCTGCCGGTGTTATCGGCCAGATTATCGAGGTATCGGCCAAGACCTCTACCGTGCGCCTGATTGGCGACGAGAACTCCGGCGTATCCGCCATGGTGCAGGACACGCGCGCCCAGGGTATGCTGCAGGGTCAGGCTGACGGCACGCTGCGTCTTGAGTACGTGAGCGTCGACTCCAATGTTAAGGTTGGCGACATCATCGTGACCTCGGGCATCGGCGGCGTGTTCCCCAAGGGCCTTCCGCTTGGCACCGTCTCGTCGGTTGAGAAATCGGCAAACGACGTGTACTACACCATTGTGGTGCGCGCTCAGACCACGGCCGAGAACAACGAGGAAGTGCTGGTCATTACCTCGCTGACCGACGAACAGTCGGCCTCGGATGAGGACGTGAGCACGGCCAACAGCACGCCGCAGGGAACGTCGCGCGATGCTGCGACCAAGACGAAGGACGAGAACTCGGATGATAGTTCCGGCACGTCCGAGACGACCGATTCCGGCTCGAGCGAATAGGGGGCATGTCCATGGATTTACACGAGCAGGGGATGAGCTCCCGCACGTTTGTAATCGCCGCCATCGTATGCGTGCTGCTGCAGGCAGGCCTGGCACCGCAGATCTCCATTGCGGGCGGTCGCGTCAACTTCATGATTATCCTGGTGTGCCTAAGCGTGTTCTCGGGCGACCCGACCCGTGCCGTCGTGTGCGGTTTTTGCAGCGGCTTGTTTTATGACCTGTCCGCTGCCGTGCCGGTGGGCGTTATGTCGCTCCTGCTGACCGTGGGTTCTTTTGCCCTGGTGCACAGCGCCGTCGGTCAGACGGGCGGTACCCCGAGTGCGCGCGGCGTCACTGTGGGCGCCTTCGCGCTCGTCATTAATGTGATCTACAGCATCATCTTGCTGTTTATGGGTTTGGAGACGAGCTTTGTTGTGGCGATCTTCGGCCATGCGCTGCCGTCCTCGATCCTGACGGGTCTGGTTGCCATTCCGTTTTTGATGTCCGGCGTCGTGCCACAGTCCGGCTATGGATTCTCCGCACGTCGCGGACGCCAGACGGGTATGCGCTTTAAGCCCAAGACCCGCAAGCTCAAATAGGGGAGGCCCGTAGATGTCTTCCCAGTTGACGGTTATTATCGCCGGTATCGTGCTGGTTGTGGCCATCGTGGTCGCGCTGGTCATCATGCGTCGTGGCGATTCCCGTTTTACCTACGATACGCAGCATGGAACGGCCCCGCGCGCCACCGAGGGCGAGGGCAATACTGCGGCGAGCGCCTTTAAGGGCCGCTTTTCCATCCTCACCACGGGTGTGGGCGCGATGTTTGCGGCACTTGCCGTCAAGCTGTGGGGCATGCAGATGGTCTCGTCGGACTATTACGAGAAGCAGGCTAATAGCAATCAGACTCGCACCGTTACCACTCCCGCTGTGCGCGGCCGCATCCTCGACCGCAATGGCGTGGCGCTTGTCCAGAACCGTCCCTCGCTTGCTATCGTGGCCTACCGCGACCTTGCCGAGGATGAGGTTCTGGTTCGCCATCTTGCCAACGTGCTTGGAATGCCTTACGTGGCGGTCCTTCGCAATATTCAGGACAATACAGAGGGCGCCCAGAGCCTGCATACCATTGCGACGGACGTCCGTCGCTCTACGGTTGCCTATATCAAGGAGCATGCCGGCGAGTTCCCGGGCGTCAAGATTGCCGAGCGTACCGAGCGCCAGTATCCATATGGCGAGACGGCATGCCATATCTTGGGCTATACCGGCACCATTACCTCCGAGCAGCTCGAGACTCAGAATAAGAAAACCTCTGGCGATGATGATGCTTCTGCTGGCAAGATTACGTACCAGTCGGGCGATATCGTGGGCCAGGCGGGCGTTGAGAGCTACTACGAAAACCTGCTGCAGGGTATTCGTGGCGAGCAGACCGTCAAGGTCGATGCCTCGGGCAATGTGACCGGTCAGGCCGGCGCCGTGCCCGCGAAGGCCGGCTCCGATATTAAGCTCACGCTCGACCTTAAGATCCAACAGGCCTGTGAGACGGCGCTGGCGAGCGCTATCGAGCTTGCCAAGACCACTGGCTACAGCAATGCCGGCAACGGCGCTGTGGTGTGTCTCGATCCCAACAATGGCGAGATCCTGGGCATGGCGAGCGAGCCCAAGTTCGATCCGTCCGTCTTTATCGGCGGCGTCTCAAATGACGTGTGGACCGAGCTCAATGATGACAAAGGTTCGCACCCGCTGCTCAACCGCGCCATTAGCGGACAGTACATGTCGGCCTCGACCATCAAACCGCTTTCGGCACTGGCCGGTCTTGAGTTTGGAACCTACACGTCGGGGCAGACGACCAACTGCACGGGCTATTGGACGGGTCTGGGCAAGTCGTGGGGCAAGTACTGCTGGCTGCATTCCGGCCACGGCACCATGACGCTGCAGTCGGGTATCGCCAACTCGTGCGACCCCGTCTTCTACGACATGGGCAAGGCGTTCTTTTATGACGAGCAACATCCCGAGGGCCTGCAGGAGGTCTTTCGTCGCTGGGGTCTAGGCAAGACCTGCGGTATCGACCTGCCGAGTGAGGGCGCGGGCCGTATTCCCGATGCCGAGTGGAAAGAGTCGTACTTCACCGACGCCTCTGCCGAGGACCGCAAGTGGAATGCCGGCGATATGACCAACATTGCCATCGGCCAGGGCGACATCCTGGTGACGCCCCTGCAGATGGCGTGTGCCTATATGGGTCTTGCCAACGGCGGCAAACAGTACGTGCCTCACGTGTTTTTGTCTGCCGTGTCGCGCGATGGCGACGGCGATGCCTATAAGTACAACGGCAAGGGCAAGAAGAAGCGCCTGGAGGCCAAGATCAACAGCGATTCGGATTTGGCTCTTGTTCGCAACGGCATGCACGACGTGATTTACACGGCATCGACGTCCCTGGCGGCGCACTTTGGCACCCTGACGCCGCAGGTATACGGCAAGTCGGGCACGGGCGAGAAAAGCGGCGAGGACGAATACGCGTGGTTCTGCGCCTATGCACCGGCCGATGATCCCAAGTATGTCATCGCTACTGTTCTGGAGCAGGGCGGCGGCGGCTCAGATACCGCGATGCATGTCGTGCGCGACGTGCTCGGCGTGATTTATGACGAGCCCGATACCTCTTCGGCCTCGGGCGATTCTTCGGTTCGATAGGAGGTTGCGATGGATTTTTCTCCGGCGGATCTGTTCCGTTCAACCAA
>CABURG010000114.1 GCA_902493835.1 uncultured Collinsella sp.
ATCTCGGCAATCTGGCCGAGCATATCGGCATCGAGCACAGTACCGATGGGGTTAGATGCGTTGTTTATGCAGATAAGCTTGGTGTTGGGACGCACCAAGCGCTTGAGTTCCTCGATATCGGGCTTCCAGCCGAGTTCCTCGCGAAGCTCCCAATACTCGACCTCGGCGCCCAGCGTGCGCGGAATCTCGTAGAGCGGCGCGTAGGTGGGCCACTCGGCGATAACATGGTCGCCGGGCTCGACCACAGCCATGATGGCGTTGAGGTTAGCGCCCGTGCAGCCATTGGTCTGCAGAATGTGATCGGGATTGACCTCCCGACGATACAGCTTGGCAACCTCGGCCTTAAACTCCGGCGAGCCCTCGATCCAGCCGTAGTTCATCTTCTCGCGGTCCAGGCGCTCGTAGAACGTGGCGCCGTCCTGTTCATCGAGCGCGCGCAGCTCGCCCATGGTGAGCGACGAGATCGTCGACTGGGCGATGTCCCACGTGGCGCTCTTCTCCCAAACGTTGAGCCATTCCTCAACGCCAATCGTCTTGATGTCCATGGCCAGGCTCCTTACAAAAGCAGTCATCCAATCGTGTTGACGTTCCTCATACAAGATTGGGGCGGTGCGAAAACCCGCACCGCCCCAATGGGAGACATCTAATGGCAGCTAGATGTATGTATTATGACCTGTACGGGTCCTTGAAGACCTTAGAGGTCCTCGCGCCAGAAGGGCATGCTCATGCAGCGCGGGCCGCCGCGGCCGCGGGAGAGCTCGGCGGAGGGCACGACGAGAAGGTCCAGGCCCTCCTTGTACAGCACGTCGTTGGTGACGGTGTTGCGGGCGTAGACGCAGATCTTGCCGGGCTCGACGCACAGGGTGTTGGAGCCGTCGTTCCACTGCTCGCGGGAGGCCGCGATCGGGTCGCCGCCGCCGCAGGGGATCAGCTTGACCTGGTCGACGCCGGTGGCGTCCTCCAGGACGTGCTCGAGGGTGTCCTCGATCAGGCGGATGTTCACGTCGCCCGGGTTCTTGCCGGCGGTCAGCTCGTAGACGCGCAGGGTGCCCATGATGGCGGGGTGGATCGTGAACTTATCGACGTCGATCTGGGTGAAGACCGTGTCGAGGTGCATGAAGGCGCGCGAGACCGGGATGTCGAAGGCCAGGATGCGCTCGACCTTGGAGTCGGAGTTCCAGAAGATGTTCTGGGCCATGACGTCGATCGCGGCGGCCTGGGTGCGCTGGGAGATGCCGACGGCGAGGGTCTTCTCGTTGATGTTCAGCACGTCGCCGCCCTCGGTGTGGAACTGGCAGTCGCGGCGGAAGTACAGCGAGACGTCCTTGTAGTCGGGGTGGTACTTGAAGACGTACTTGCCGTACAGGGTCTCGCGGTTGCGGGTGACCGAGTACATGCGGTTGAGGTTGACGCCCTCGCCGATGACCGCGAACGGGTCGCGGGTGAAGTAGAGGTTGGGCATCGGGTCGATGATCAGGTCGGACTCGGACTCGGAGTTGACCAGGGAGTCGAGGGTCGTGGACGCCGTGAGGGGCATGTCGATCTCGGACTTGGTCATGCCGGCCATGGTCTTCTTGACGAACTCGAGGTTGTCCTCGATGGAGTCCAGCTTCTCGCGGACGATCTGCGGCATGTGCTGGCCGCGGATGCCGGCCTCGGCGATGTACTGGTCGGTGAACTCGGCGCGGGCGCCGGGGACCTGGTCGAACACCTCGGCGACGAGGTTCTCGAGATAGAGGACCTCCACGCCCTGGTCCCTCAGGATCTGGGCGAAGGTGTCGTGCTCCTGCTGCGCGACCTCCAGGAACGGGACGTCGTCGAACAGGAGTCGCTCGAGCTCGTCGGGCGGCAGGTTGAGGAGCTCGTCGCCGGGACGGTGCAGGCAGACCTTCCTGAGCTTGCCGATCTCGGAAGGCACGTGCAGACCTTTCGTCATGGCCTCCTACCTTTCTTTCGGGCCTTTCGGCCGAATCTCTCAGCGCCCTTCCATAGCGGACGCTGCTTGCTGACAGCTCTAGTTATATCCAAATTCCACCCGCAATTCCACCTCGCCCCCGAACGGTCAACAAAGTGCGATGAACGGTATATCGCACGAGATTCCCCCATAATGTACTTCGGCGTTCTAAAGTAACTTTTCTAAGGTAAACGCTCTTTTTCCAAAAAACTATTTGCAATTGCATCTCTAAACTTTTGATTCAGAATTGCATAGCTAAATCGGTTTTATGTATATAAATGATGTTTGTTTACGTTTCCGCCTGCATTCAATGATATTCAGCTATCCATCATTCTTATTCACACTTACGTACCAGTTGAGTGAGGATATAGACCGCTTGCAGACGAGCAGGACGTCAGTCCTATGACTTGTCAGCGTAAGAAGTAGGTAAAGATACCGTTCACGCGATACGTCCGTGCCAGCGGTCGACTAAATTGAGACAATAGTGATTAGTGTTAGGCTACCGTCCCTTGTGGGGACTGAACGGACAGATGCATATGCCGAGCAAAATCGAAAAGAAGCAAGCCGCCGCAAAGCTGCGCAAACCGCCGCGCGACTTCTCGTACACGCAAAACCGAGAGCTCAGCTGGCTACGCTTTGACAACCGCGTGCTCGACGAAGCCTTCGACGAAACCGTTCCGTTATTCGAGCGACTAAAGTTCGTCTCGATCTTCGAGTCCAACCTCGACGAGTTCCTTATGGTGCGCGTGGGCGGCCTGTCCGATCTGGCGGAGCTCAAAAAACAACCTGTCGACAACAAGAGCAATATGACCGCCTCCGAACAGGTCGATGCTGTCATGGCCGAAATGCCCGGGCTCCTTACCCGTTGGGAGTCCATCTTTAAGAGCATCGAGGGCAAGCTCGACACCTTGGGCGTTCACCGCGCCCGCATCGATTCGCTTACGCCCGAGGAGCGCACCTTTGTAACCCGCTACTTCCAGGCCTACGTGTCACCGGTCATCTCGCCGCTGGTCATCGATCCTCGCCACCCCTTCCCCAACCTGCGCAATGGCGCGCTCTATCTGGCCTGTGGTCTGGACGGTGCCACCGACGAGGAGAGCCTGCTGGGCCTTATCGAGATTCCCGCCTCGATGAACCGCGTGGTCGAGATCCCCTCGCCCACCGGCACCTACTCCTACATCTTGCTCGAGGACGTCATCCTCGCCTGCCTGGACAGCTGCTTTGGCTCCTATAAGCCGCTGGATCGTGCGCTGATCCGCGTCACCCGCAACGCTGACATCGATCCGGACGGCGAGGGCGTCGAGGAGGAAGAGGACTACCGCCAGCACATGAAGCGCATTCTCAAGAAGCGCCTGCGCCTGCAGCCGGTAGTGCTCGCGGTCTCGGGATCGCTCGAGAAGGCGACGCTCAAGACTATCCGCAAGGCGCTCGAGCTTTCGCGTCGCTCGGTCTTTACCTGCGATATCCCGCTCAACCTGGGCTACGTCTTTGGCATTGAGGGCAAGATTCCCGAGCACCTGCGCAACGAGCTGCTCTTTACGCCGTTTAAGCCGCAGCCCAATCCCACCATCGACATGACCCGCTCCATCCGCGAGCAGGTGCTGCAGCACGACAAGCTGCTCTTCTACCCTTACGAGGCCATGAACCCGTTCTTGGACCTGGTGCACGAAGCAGCCTACGACCCCGAGTGCATCTCGTTGCGCATCACGCTCTACCGCGTGGCCAAGCAGAGCCGCCTATGCGAGTCGCTGATCGATGCTGCCGAGAACGGCAAAGAGGTCACGGTGCTCATGGAGCTCCGCGCACGCTTTGACGAGCAGAACAACATCGAGTGGGCCGAGCGCCTGGAAGAGGCCGGCTGCACCGTCATCTATGGTTCCGAGGGCTTTAAATGCCACTCAAAGATCTGCCAGCTCACCTATCGCGAGGGCATGGCGCTAACGCGCCTCACACTTTTGGGCACCGGCAACTTTAACGAGAAGACGGCCAAACTCTACAGCGACTTTATGCTCATGACAGCCCATCCCGGCATCGGCGAGGACGCCAACCTGTTCTTCCGCAACCTGTCGCTGGGCAACCTGCGCGGCGACTACCGCTTCCTGGGTGTGGCGCCCGTCGGACTGAAACCGCTCATCATGCGCGGGCTTGACCGCGAGATCCAGCGCGCCCTTGCCGGCGAGCCCGCCCGCGTGTTCTTTAAGCTCAACTCGCTGACCGACCGCGAGGTTATCGACAAGATCGCCGAGGCATCGTGTGCCGGCGTGCGCGTAGACATGATCATCCGAGGCATCTCGTGCCTCAAGCCCGGTGTTCCGGGCAAGACCGAGAACGTGCATGTCCGCTCCATCGTCGGACGCTTTTTGGAGCACGCGCGCGTCTATGCTTTCGGCGTGGACTCGGACATGATTTACCTGAGCTCGGCAGACATGATGACGCGCAACACCGAGCACCGCGTGGAGATTGCCTTCCCCGTGCTCGACCCCACCTGCCGCGCCCTGGTACACGAGTGCATGGGCATGCAGCTGCAGGACAACGTGAAGGCCCGCAGCCTCACGAGCGACGGCACCTGGGTCCCCGTGGAGTGTGCAGAGGGTGAGAAACCCTTCAACTCGCAGGAAGCTCTACTGGAGCGTGCCTATCGCAACGCCGAGGCCGCCGCGCAGCAGCGCGCACAGGAGAAGGAACGTGTGGCCGAAGAAGCTATTCAGGCCGAGGTTGAACACGGGGCAGCTGCCAAACCGGAAGCGGTTGCAGCTCCCCTGGTGAATGAGCCCGAGGCTGCCGCAGAGCCCGCCGTGGAGAAAGCGCCCGAGCCCGCTACTGCGACTCCGGAGCCCGCCGCCGAGGCAAAGCCCGCCCCTGCTCCTGAGCCGCAGCCGGCCACACCCAAGGTCCAAGAGGTCCAGGCGACCGTCATTGAGCCCGAGCCTGCACCTGCACCTCAGCCCGATCCGCAGGTCATCAAGCCCGCACCCGAGACGAGCGCCCGTCGCGATAAGCCCGCCGGCAAGACCAAGGCCATCGAGCGCCATCGCCCCGGCCGCGTGCGCATGGGCCTGGGTCTGATCGGCCTGGGTCTTAAGACGCTCATTACAGGCAAGACGAAATAGTCGTTTGTAAAAGCGCCCCGTATTTGAGGAATGCCCCAGATACGGGGCGCTTTTCCCTGCTACCATGGTTGCGAACAAAACCGCGAATGGCAGGCAGGAATATGAAGCTCACCATAGAATCGATGACGTACGGCACCGACGGTCTGGCACATGCCGACAACGGCAAGGCCGTCTTTGTGCAGGGCGCCGTGGCAGGCGACACCGTCGAAGCCGAGGTCGTGCAGGACGGCAAGTCGTTTATGCGCGCCCGCACGACCGAGATTCTGGAGCCGAGCCCCGATCGCATTCAGCCCCCCTGCCCCTTCGTGGGCATCTGCGGTGGTTGTTCGTGGGGCAATCTCTCACGCACGGCACAGCTCGCCGCCAAGGAGCAAAACCTGCGCTCCACGCTCGAGCGCATCGGCAAGTTCGCTCCTGAGCAGGTCGATGAGTTGGTACAGCCCATCTGCCACACCAAGGACGACTGGGGCTACCGCAATAAAATCGAGCTC
>CABURG010000115.1 GCA_902493835.1 uncultured Collinsella sp.
AAAGGTTACGTTATCTTACCTCAACAAAAACGCCGCCCGGTTTCCCAGGCGGCGTCGCTATGGCAAGGGTTACATGCTGCTATCGATCAGCAACCTCGTCCTCAAGCATTTCTTGAACGAGCATGCCAGTACGGACGCCCTCAAGATACCACTCGCCACGTTCGGTGAGGCAAATGCCATTTGCAAGCTGACCGCCGTCGTCGCTATAACGCGAGACGACATCAATCATGCCTTCGGAATCCAAGCGATCGATTGCGGCGCGGGCACGATACGGCGAAACCCCCACGCGCTCGGCAAGCGTTTTGCGCGAGAAACCATACGGCCCGCCATTGTCTTCGGTTTGCTGGTCGATCTCCATCAACACCAGCACCTCGACACGCTTCATATCGTTAACACTCGCACGACCCTTGCCCGCCATAGCAGCCTCCTCAAACCGAGCACGAGCATCTAACGCGCCGTGCGCGACCGACACACCTCACGATGGCAGGTAATATCCATCATGCGGCATCCCGCTAAGGATGAAACAGTTACGGTTATTGTATACCGCTCAAATTGTTTCTAGGCAGGTAAACAGCTATTTTTCGCCGAAATAGACGCTTTATTGATCAAAAAGCCGTACCGGGCGCTAACCCGATACGGCCAAAATGCAATGCAATTACCGCGGTGCTTCAAACTTAGCGATGGAAGAAACCGCGGCGCTCAAACTTGGGCTCGCAGCACACGTTGATGCCCAACTTGCGCAGTACCGTCTCGTCCGTCGGCGAGATAATCACGCTAAAGAAGGCATCGCAACCGCGCAGCTGCTCCAGGCCCGAAAGGACGCGAGCGGCCGTCTCACTCGTGGCCGAGGTGATCGACAGCGCCATAAGCGTCTCGTCGGTGTGGAGGCGCGGGTTTTTGCTGCCCAGGAAATGCGTCTTGAGCTTGCTGATAGGCTCGATCGCCTCATCGCTAATGACCTCGAGCTCAAGGTCGACGCCCGAGACATGCTTGAGGGCGTTCATGATCAGCGAGCTCGCGGCACCCAAGCGCGTCGAAGTCTTACCGGTCACCACGGAGCCATCGGGCATGACCATGGCACCCACGGGACCACCCGTCAGCTGCTCCCTGGTGAGGGCCGCCGAGCGCGCCGGTGAGTAGTTCTTATCGATGCCGGCTTTCTTCATAATAATCTTGAGACGGTCGACTTGCTCATCGCCCACGCCGGTACGGCGCACATTTTCGACCGCGGTAAAGTAGCGGCGAACGATCTCCATCTTGGAAGCGTCGCGGCAGGCATCGTCATCGGTGATGGCAAAGCCGACCATATTGACGCCCATGTCCGTAGGGCTCTGGTAGGGGCTCTTGCCCAGGATCTTTTCCATCAGGGCACGGACTACCGGGAAGGCCTCGACGTCGCGGTTGTAGTTGACCGTGGTCTTGTTGTAGGCCTCCAGGTGGAAGGAGTCGATGATGTTGGCGTCATCGAGGTCTGCCGTGGCAGCCTCGTAGGCAATATTGACCGGATGCGTAAGGGGCAGATTCCAAACCGGGAAGGTCTCGAATTTGGCATAGCCGGCGGCCGTGCCATGCTTGTGCTCGTGATAGAGCTGCGAGAGGCAGGTGGCAAGCTTGCCCGAGCCAGGACCGGGGGCAGTGACCACAACGAGCGGTCGGGTGGTCTCGACAAATTCATTCTTGCCGTAGCCATCGTCGGACACGATCAGATCGACATCGTGCGGATACCCCTCGATGGGATAGTGTAGCTTGGCGGGAATACCGAGCGCGTTCAGGCGGTTGCGGAACACATCGGCAGCAGGCTGGCCGGCGTACTGGGTGATGACCACAGCCGCGACAGCAAAGCCGTTGCCGCGGAACAGGTCAACCAGGCGCAGCACATCCTCGTCATAGGTAATGCCGAGGTCACCACGAGCCTTGTTTTTCTCGATGTGGTTCGCGTTGATCGCGATGATAACCTCGACATCGTCGGCGATGCTCTTGAGCATGCGGAACTTGCTGTCCGGTTCAAAACCCGGCAGCACGCGGCTCGCATGATAGTCATCGAACAGCTTGCCGCCAAACTCCAAATACAGCTTACCGCCAAACTGCGAGATGCGCTCCTTAATATGAGCAGCCTGCAGCTCGATATACTTCGCGTTGTCGAAACCCTGGCGCATATATGGCTCCCGTCCCGTTTCCAATTAATGTTCTAGGCGATTATAACGGAGCCCGCCCTCCCCGATACCCAGACCATCAACAGGCACCAACCAAACACGCCATCGATAAGTTGCGGTGAAATAGTTCCCGTTTAACCCCTCAAGACGGCCAAACAGGAACTATTCCACCGCAACTTCCCCTTTTTGGCGCAAACTAACCTGACCCCTTTGCATCAATAATGGCAGCGCCGCAGGTTGAGCATAAGTCAGCGAGCGACGTCCAGGACGTACAAGTTGGCATGAAAAAGGCAAGGCATAGACCTTTTGGTCATGCCTTGCCTTTTGAATGACAAATTGTCGTCCTGGGCGGCGCGCAGCGTCGACTGGTTGCGCGGTTCGTAGAACCGCGCAACATGAGAGCGCCCCCTCCCGCGCACGGAACGGGAGGGGGCTAAAGGTAGGAGTCTACCGGTGGGTTGACCCCACCGGACAGACGATGACCAGGTGATCCTTTACAGGATCGTCAAGGTTTCCGTGGGGTACCCGTGGGGTACTTAGATCAACACGCAGGCGACGGTCAGGATGATGGCGCAGACGACGGAGAGCGCGACGATGAGCTTAAGGGCAAACTTGAGCCAGGTCGTCCACTCGATCTTGGCCAGGGCGAGGCCGCCCATGATGGCGCCGGAGGTCGGGGTGAACAGGTTCACGACACCGATGGCGGCGGAGAAGATCATGACCATGACCTCAGGCGAGAAGCCGAGCTTAACAGCCAGCGGTCCCATGATGGGCATGGAGACGGTAGCCATACCAGAGGTCGAGGGGATCAGGAAGGACAGGCCGAAGTAGACCAGGAAGCTCATGGGAGCGAAGATCACGCCGGACAGGCCAGCCAGAGCATTGGCGGCAGCGTCGAGGACGTAGACGTCGAGGCCGGTGTTAGCCATGAGGACGGAGATACCACGGGCGAGGGCGATGACGAGAACAACGGACATCATGTCGGCAGCACCGGTGATGAAGGTGTTGACGATCTGCTTCTCGGACAGGCCACCGATGATACCGATCAGGATAGCCATGAGGAAGAACCAGGTGGAAGCCTCGTCGAAGTACCACTGACCAATGGGCAGGCCAGTGATCAGGGCAGACCAGCCCTGGACGACGGTGTTACCGTCGGCATCGTAGACAGCGCCAGCGTCAAAGAAGTTGGCGACGCCCTCGTTGAGGTCTGCCAGCGGGATGAAGCCGACGATCATGACGACGAAGGTGAAGGCGAAGGCGATCAGAACACCCTTCTGACGACCGGTGAGCTTGACCTCCTTGTGAACCTCGGAAGCAGCCTTGCCGTGAGCCTCTTCGGCGTCCTTGAGCTCCTGCATCGACAGGATGGTGGAACCCTTATCAGCCTTGACCTTCTTGGCATAGTTCATCACGAAGACGATGGACATGGCAGTAGTGACAATCCACAGGACGGCACCGAGGCCGATGATGATGGACTGATTCACGGCAATGTCAACGCCGGTCAGAGCGTCGACGGCAGCGCCGACGGCGAACGGGTTAACCGTGGAGCCGAGGCAGCCGCAGCCAGCGCCGAGCAGGACGGTAGCGGCGCCGACCATAGGGTCGAAGCCAGCGGCCATCATGGTAGCAGCGAGCAGGGCGTAGAAGGGAACGGTCTCCTCGCACATACCATAGGTGGTACCACCGAGGGAGAAGATGAGCATCAGCACGGGAATGAGCATAATCTCGTTGCCCTTAAGCTTCTGCACCAGAACGGCGATGCCGTTGTCCAGGGCGCCGGTCTCGGTCATCATGCCGAGGAAGCCGCCCAGGATCATAACGAAGAGGCAGACGGGCAGAGCGTCAGCGAAGCCCAGGATCGGGGCGGTGCAGAAATCGCTCAGACGGGCGGCAGTAACCGCGCCGCCGGACGTGCCGGAGACGATAACGGTAATCACTGCGACAATTGCCAGCAGAGCAAGAAGAATGGTGAACGATGAAGGCATACCGCGCTTTTTCTTAGCGGTCTCAGTCATAGTTCTCATCCCCCCTTCATAAATCATTTACTGATCTCGCCCGAAGCGGCTCTTCCGTGCCGTGCCTGCCGCTTGACGCGAGATTATTACCAGATAAAACCGCTCGGGGTGTGCAGCAATACACCCCGAGCGAGATGCTAGATGCTCTTACTTGAGCGTGGCGTACATGACAGCCTTGATGGTGTGCATGCGGTTCTCGGCCTCGTCGAAGACCTTGGAAGCGGGGCTCTCGAAGACCTCGTCGGTGACCTCCTGCTCGGTGATGCCGAACTGCTCGCACTTCTCGGCGCCAATGGTGGTGTTGGTGTCGTGGAAGCTGGGCAGGCAGTGCAGGAAGATGGCACCCGGGTTGGCCATAGCCATGACCTCGGAGGTGACACGATACGGGGTGAGCTGAGCGATGCGCTCAGCCCAGACCTCGTCAGGCTCGCCCATGGAGACCCACACGTCGGTGTAGATAACGTCGGCACCGGTGACACCGTCCTTGACGTCGGTGGTCAGCTTGATGGTGCAGCCGTTGGCCTCGGCGATGGGCTTGCAGGCCTCGATGACGTCGTCAGCGGGCATGCACTCCTCGGGGCCGCAGGCCACGAAGTTCATGCCGAGCTTGGAGCAGACGACCATGAGGGAGCGAGCGACGTTGTTCTTGCAGTCGCCCATGAAGACGAGGGTCTTGCCCTTGATGTCGTAATTGAAGTTCTCCTGGACGGTCAGGATGTCGGCGAGCATCTGAGTGGGATGCCACTCAGTGGTCAGGCCATTCCATACGGGCACGCCAGACTTAGCAGCGAGCTCCTCGACGTCGTCCTGGGCAAAGCCACGGAACTCGATGCCGTCATACATGCGGCCGAGAACGCGGGCGGTGTCCTCGATGGACTCCTTCTTGCCCATCTGGGACGAACCGGGATCGAGGTAGGTGACGCCCATGCCAAGATCCATGCCGCCGACCTCGAAGGCGCAGCGGGTACGAGTGGAGGTCTTCTGGAAGAGCAGAACGATGTTCTTGCCCTCGAGATAACGGTGCGGAACGCCAGCGCGCTTCATGTCCTTGAAGTTCTTGGAGAGCTTGAGCAGGTACTCGATCTCCTCGGTGGTGAGGTCGAGGAGCTTGAGGAAGCTACGGCCGGAGAGGTTAACACCCATGGTTCGATTCCTTTCGAAGAAATGAATTACGTAAGTATTAGTGTTGCCCGTTTAACGGGCGAAGCCGGTGCGGTTGTAGGGGGACCGCACCGGAAACGGAAAGACTTAGAGGTCCTCGCGCCAGAAGGGCATGCTCATGCAGCGCGGGCCGCCGCGGCCGCGGGAGAGCTCGGCGGAGGGCACGA
>CABURG010000116.1 GCA_902493835.1 uncultured Collinsella sp.
CCTGCCGTGCCCGTGCCCGTGCAGCCGCCGGGTCCGACGCCCGCATGAACGGTTGCGCGCTGCCGGTCGCCATTGTGTGCGGCTCGGGCAATCAAGGTATTACCTGCGCGTTGCCCGTCATGGAGTATGCCGAGTACCTGCGTTGCGACCACGAGCGCCTGGTGCGCGCCGTGATGCTGTCCGATCTTATCGCCGTGCATATCAAGAACTATATTGGTGCGCTCTCGGCGTTTTGCGGTGCTATTTGCGCCGCGTGCGGCGCCGGCGCTGCGATTACCTGGCTGTGCGGTGGCACGCGCGAGCAGATTGGCGCGACGGTCTCGAACACGCTTGGCAACGTGGGCGGCATCGTGTGCGACGGCGCCAAGGCGAGCTGTGCCGCCAAGATTTCGGCTGCCGTCGATGCGGCGATTCTGGGCCATGATATGGCCATGCAAGGCCGCGGCTTCCGCGCCGGCGAGGGCCTGATCCAAGATACCGTTGAGCAGACAATCGCCAGTATGGGCTACGTAGGCCGTGTAGGCATGAAGGACACCGACGTCGAGATCCTCAACATCATGATCGGCAAAACCCAGGTCTGTTAAGACAGTTCGTCGGCTATTTGGTGTTCGTAGAAGGCTTCTACTACGGCGTTGAAGTCGCGGGCGAAGTCTTCCATGGTTCCGCGCCAGGTGGCTCGGCTGGGCTTGCCTTGGCCCACAAAGGCGGTTTGGATGCCGCAATCGGGGGACGGGAAGTCGCGTTTGGGATCGTTGCCCACCATAAGGACCTCGTGTGGCTCGAGCCCCATCACCTGAAGCTGCTCTAGATAGTAGGTGGCATCGGGCTTGCAGCGGGTGGTGTTTCCCATGTGCGTGACGAGCTCAAAGGGAGCGTCGGCCAGGTCGCCCCAACCCATGCGGCACTCGATAGCCCCCTGGGGAAAGCTGGGGTTGGTAAAGAGCGCGCAACGCAGCCCTGCGTCCTGTACGGCCTGGAGCGCGGCGTGTGCGCCCGGCATGGCGTGAGCGTTAATGACATCGTCGTTCTTGTACGGAAGAACTTCGCGGTCATAGTAGGTAAACGCCTCGTAGATGAGGGGATCGGAGAGGCAGATCCCGCATCGGCGCTCGACCTCTTCTTGGTAAAACTCAAGATTGGTGCGGTTGTCCGTGCCGCTGCGGCGATTGGCGTTAAGGTCGACCAGGATGGTGCCCAGGCGTGCCATCGTGCCACCGCGGCTGCGGCGCCCGATATCCGCGAGCATCGAAGAGACATCCTTAAAATAGCGAAGGATGAACGCGTTGAGGTTGATGCTAAGAAGCGTTTCGTCCATATCGAAAACGACTGCTTTGAGCACGCGGGCACCTTTCTCGAAAAATCGATCTAGAATCGTTGGCTCCGGATACTTTACCCCAAAGCCGAATGCCTGGCTGGTTATCGTCAAGTTGCGGAGACGTGTGTTCATAAGATTACGAAAAAGTCTCCACACGAGTAAAAAAACGCAGTTCACGCTTGAAATCGAACTCATTTCCCCGTAACCTATACGAACGTGATTGCATAAGCGTCACATTAGTATCTGTCGGCTCCCGAGTGTTCCTAAACGTTGTGTGCTTGTCGCACCCTTCTGTAGGTCCTAGCAATCGGGGCCCCGTAGTTCGAAAGGGGTCCACCTTTGAGTGAGATTCAGAACTCGTCCATTTTCTCTCTTGACGATGTCAATGAGGAGGAGATGAACAACCTCATCGACGGTACGATTACCGACTTTGATGAGGGCGATCTCGTTAACGGCACTGTCGTTAAGATCGAGCATGACGAGGTGCTCGTTGACATCGGATTCAAGTCCGAGGGCGTTATCCCGGTCCGCGAGCTGTCCATCCGCAAGGACGCTAACCCTGCAGACATCGTTGCACTCGGTGATCCCATCGAGGCTCTGGTTCTCCAGAAGGAGGACAAGGACGGTCGTCTGGTCCTGTCCAAGAAGCGTGCCGAGTACGAGCGTGCTTGGAACCGCATCGAGGAGAAGTTCAACTCCGGCGAGAACGTCGAGGGCGAGGTTATCGAGGTTGTCAAGGGCGGCCTGATCCTCGACATCGGCCTGCGTGGCTTCCTGCCCGCTTCCCTCGTCGACCTCCGTCGTGTCAAGGACCTCACCTCCTACATGGGCACCCGCATCGAGGCTCGCGTCATCGAGATGGACCGCAACCGCAACAACGTTGTCCTCTCCCGTCGCGTCGTGCTCGAGGAGTCCCGTAAGGCCGAGCGCTCCGAGATCCTGTCCAAGCTCAAGTCTGGCATGCGTCTCCAGGGCACCGTTTCCTCCATCGTCGACTTCGGCGCCTTCGTCGACCTCGGCGGTATCGACGGCCTCATCCACATCTCCGAGCTCTCCTGGAACCACGTCAACCATCCTTCCGAGGTTGTCAAGGTCGGCCAGGAGGTCGAGGTCGAGGTTCTCGACGTCGATCTCAACCGCGAGCGCATCTCCCTGGGTCTCAAGCAGACCACCGAGGATCCGTGGCGCGCACTGGTCAAGAAGTACCCCGTCGGCGCTATCGTCGAGGGCACTGTGACCAAGCTTGTCCCGTTCGGCGCTTTCGTCGACCTGGGCGAGGGCATCGAGGGCCTGGTGCACATCTCCGAGATGGCCAACAAGCACGTCGACCAGCCTTCTCAGGTCACCCACGTGGGCGACAAGGTTCAGGTCAAGGTCATGGAGATCGACCTCGACCGTCGTCGTATCTCCCTGTCCATGAAGTCTGCTGCTGAGACTCTGGGTGTCGAGATCGAGGTTACCCCGCTGCCTTCCGAGAAGAAGGACGAGGAGACCGACGCCGAGTAAATCGGTTTGACGATCACTTGTTTTAAGGGATCCGTCCGCAATGGACGGGTCCCTTTTTGCATTTGGTGCCGAGATACGCGATGCTGCGGCTTATAGGACAAAATGTGTGTCCACGTTGGGGGCATCGGCGCAGGTCGATGCCCCTTTTTCAGCCGTTTAAATTCCGTGCCCGCCTTTGACCGCTCGGACAAATGTGTGTCCGGTTGCCTATCGTTCCCGCAGGTAGATAACCTTTTCCGGAACCGTTAAATACCCTTTCGGAAGAGGTGCCCATGAAGGCCGTTTATTGCCCCTGCTGCGGCGGTCGGACCAAACGCAACGGCAGGACCTCATCGGGGTCCCAGCGGTGGAGGTGCACGGCCTGCGGCGCGTCGACGACGGTGAGGTACGACGACACGGCGACGAGGCTGGACGAGTTCCTCGGGTGGCTCCTCTCCAAGGACTCCCAGGCGGCGATGCCGGGCGGCGGACGGTCCTTCAGGCGCAGGACGGCCGAGTTCTGGGAGGTCTGGCCCATGCCCGTCCCCGACGGCGAGCTGCACCGCGTGCTCTACGTCGGCGGGATCTGGGTCGCGCGCGACCTCGTGGTGCTCATATGCTGCAGCGGCGAGAGGGCGGTCTCCTGGTACATGGCCAGGTCGGAGAACTCGGGGGCGTGGTCGGCCCTCATGTCGCCGATCCCGGCGCCCGAGGTGGTCGTCACCGACGGCGGGAGCGGGTTCGCCAAGGCCGTGCGCGAGACCTGGCCGCGCACCAGGGTCCAGAGGTGCACCTTCCACGCCTTCTCGCAGGTCAAGCGCTACACGACGACGCGGCCGAAGCTCCAGGCGGGGCGCGAGCTCTACCTCATCGCGCGCGACCTCATGGGCATCGAGACGCCGCGCCAGGCCGAGCTCTGGGCCGGGCGCTACCTCGACTGGTGCGGGTTCTGGGCCGACTTCCTGGAGGACAGGACCGTGGTGGACGGCAGGAGGGCCTGCACCCACGAGAGGCTGAGGCGGGCGCGCTCGTCGCTGTCGTCGCCGGTGTCGGCGGGGACGCTGTTCACCCACCTCGACCCCGCCCTGGCCAAGGCCGGCCCGCTGCCGTCGACCAACAACATGATCGAGGGAGGGGTGAACTCGCAGCTGAGGGCCGTCCTGCGCAACCACCGGGGGCTGACGTCGGTCAAGCGCGTGAAGGCGGTGTTCTGGTGGTGCCACGCGCACTCGGGGGACGCGAGGACGGCGCGCGAGAAGCTCGCCACGATGCCGACCGACGCGGACATCGGCTTCCTGTTCAGCGTCTACTCCGCCTCGCCGTCGCGCGAGGACGGAGGGCCGGAGTGGGGCGACAGGGCCGTGTGGGAGGACCTCCACCACAGGGACCCGTACCCGTTCTGGCTGGATTAATGGATGGAAACGGGTGTTCTATCGGGACACACATTTTGTCCTATAAGCCGATGCTGCCCATGCTGTACACAGGCTATTTGGTTGTCGGTGCATGAAAAAATGCCGACATCCCGCCTCGGGGAGGAGGCGGGAACGCACCGAGTAGACGGAGGGGTGCGGAGCGCGGTCGCGTCTCGACTGACGACGTTGCCCATCGACAACCCTATTGTACTGCATGGCGTGGTTCTTGGTTTATCGTGTCGAACGCTTGTGTTGTGCCATTGCCTGTGGTGACGGTGTGCTACACTCTTGCACTGCTGAGTGGGCCAGACGGTCGCGCGATGTGCTGCTTGCAGCACGCGTGAGGAAAGTCCGGGCTCCAGAGGGCGGGATGCCGGCTAACGGCCGGGCGGAGTGATCCGACGGAAAGCGCCGCAGAAAAGAAGACTCCCACCTGCGCCGCAAGGCGTAAAGGGAAAAGCTGAAACGGTGGTGTAAGAGACCACCAGCGTCGTGGCAACACGGCGGCTTGGCAAGCCCCATCCGGAGCAAGCGCGAATAGGAACGCTATGGGCCGGCCCGGTCCGCGTTCGGGTAGCGTGCGTGGAGCTGCACGGTAACGTGCAGACAAGATAAATGACCGTTCACGACAGAACCCGGCTTATAGGCCCACTCAGCACTTTGTTGACGCTGCGAACCCGTCAGCGCGGCAATCTGCCTTTCAAGCCTTCGGGCATGACCATAAGGTCAATGCCCTCGTCTTTCAAGGCACCTTGCTCGCGCTGACGGGTTCTCGCCTTCGACGGCGTCAGCTGGCCGATTTGGCGCTCATTCGTCGGTCGCCGCCATAAGGCGTGCTCCCTCCTCTTTCGGGCCAAATCGACTCAGCTGACGCCGTCTCGCTGTCTTTGCCTGGTCATTGACGTTGCCGTTCTATTTACTGGGGCTAACGGTACGGGCTTTGCCTTATTATTGAGGCTGTTTGTTGCTTTGCTTGTTGTTGAGGGGCTTTGTTGGACAGCTATTTTACTCTGCAATCGAATATTGAGGTTTCGGGCGAGTTTTTGGACCGCAAGAGCCGGTTTATTGCCCAGCTGGTCCATATTGAGTCCGAGGATGAGGCGAATGCCTTTATCGAGATGGTTCGCAAGCGTCATTACGACGCTCGACACAATGTTCCCGCGTGGATTTTAGTCGATGGACGCGAGCGCCAGAGCGATGATGGTGAGCCGAGCCGCACGAGCGGTATGCCGACGCTCGA
>CABURG010000117.1 GCA_902493835.1 uncultured Collinsella sp.
CACCTCGCGCCAAAAGAGCAGCGGCACGCCAGCCTCGGCGCAGCCCTCCTCAAACACGCGGCGGGCATCCTCTACGCCCTTGTCGTCCTGCGGAAAGAACAGCATGGCCACGCCATAGTCGCCCTCTGCCGGCAGAATCTGGCCGCACTTTTGAGCCTCTTTACGGAAAAAGTGATGCGGAACCTGGAACAGGATGCCAGCGCCGTCGCCGGTATTCTTCTCGAGTCCCGTACCGCCGCGGTGCTCCAAGTTGACCAGAATGGACAGCGCATCGTCCAGAATCTGGTGATGGCGCTCGCCGTTGATATCGGCAAGCGCGCCGATGCCACATGCATCGTGGTCGAATTCGGGGCGATAAAGGCCCTGCTGCTGAGCGGAATCTGCCTGCATCGCGATCCTCCCCTAGATATTTAGACAGTCAGTTGAATAGGCATACTAGGAGCATCGCCGGTCTGTTGTGTTTCCCGCCCGTTTCGAAACAATCGCGTAACGCACGCCCTACGAGTGGACACCGCCGACCTCAAGGACAACGACAAGGGCCCCAAGTTCGACCTGTAAACTCACCGCTTCAAACATCTCAATCTGTAACAGTAAGACCCAATTTCGACGACTAACTGTTACAGATTGAGATGTTTTCGAGAGACGGTTCCGAATGTCTCAATCTGTAACACGGAGGGCCGGCTTTTGCAGCCAACTGTTACAGATCGAGATTTTCCATAGGACCATTTCTCCCTGTCTCGATCTGTAACACCTAGGCCCAATTTCCATCCCTAGTTGTTACAAATCAAAACATTTCGCAGCCCCCCTTCATCATCCTAATCAAAACAGCAATTTTGTTAGTACTGGTTAACTTTTTAGCCTAAACCGGGTATCCTTTGCGGCGTCAAGCAAACGGCACGCAGGAGCGCACCATGCTCAACCATCTCAAACAACACTTTGGCTCCCGACGCACCGGTGGTCACGGAGGCCTAGACATTGCGCGGCACATCGGCCCCGGGCTGCTCGTGACCGTCGGCTTTATCGACCCGGGCAACTGGGCCTCCAATATGGCCGCGGGCTCGCAGTTTGGCTACGCGCTGCTGTGGATCGTCACACTGTCCACGATTATGCTCATTGTGCTGCAGCACAATGCGGCGCACCTGGGTATCGCCACGGGCGCCTGTCTTGCCGAGGCCACGACACGTTACCTCCCCCGCTTCGTTGGACGCACGGTGCTCGCCAGTGCCTATCTCGCGACCATCGCCACCGCCATGGCCGAAGTCCTGGGTGGCGCGATTGCCCTTCAAATGCTCTTTGGGCTGCCCGTGCGTGCGGGCTGCGTCATCGTGGCGGCAGTATCGATGGCGATGCTCATGACGAACTCCTACAAGCGTGCCGAACGCTGGATCATCGCCTTCGTAGGCGTGGTAGGACTCTCGTTTTTGGCCGAGCTTGCACTAGTCAAGGTCGACTGGCCGCAAGCCGCCGCAAGCTGGATCACGCCCAGTATGCCCACTGGCTCTGCCGCGATTATCGTGAGTGTCCTTGGTGCGGTCGTTATGCCCCACAACCTCTTTCTACACTCCGAGGTCATCCAATCCATGCACTTCGAAGGCCAAGGCGAGCAGGTTATCGAAGAGCGTCTGCGCTATGAGCTCTTCGACACGCTCTTTTCGATGGGCGTGGGCTGGGCAATCAACTCGGCCATGGTCATCCTGGCCGCAACGACCTTCTTTGCGCACGGCATTGTCGTAGACGACCTCGCCGTCGCAGCGGACACGCTCTCCCCCATTCTGGGCCCAGCAAGCTCGACCATCTTTGCGGTGGCACTGCTGTTTGCGGGCATATCGAGTAGTGTGACGGCAGGCATGGCGGCGGGCACCATCACCGCGGGCATGTTCGACGAGGAATACGACATCCACGACCGACATTCCTCGATTGGGGTGGCGGCATGTTTCGTCGGCGCAGTGGCGGCGTGTCTGGTCGTCCCAAATCCTTTTGAAGGTCTTATCTGGAGCCAGGCACTGCTGTCGCTTCAGTTGCCGATTACGGTCTTTGTGCTCATACGACTCACCAGTTCGCCCCGCGTCATGGGCAAATACGCCAACTCCCGCCCGCTCAACGCGTTGCTCGTAGGGATCGGCGTCATCGTAACGGTTCTCGACATCGTGCTGCTAACGGGGATGTAATTGGGATGGCGTGACTGTCCAGATATAACGTCTCAATCTGTAACACGTAAGAAGGCCGTTTTAAACCGTCAGATAAATCAAAAGGGCCCCGGCCGAGAATTCGACCGGGGCCCTTGGACAGAGCTCTGTATAGCTAATCGCCGTGTGTCTACGAGTTACTCCTCGACGAGCTCAAACTCATCGGGGCCGACGCCGCAGACCGGACATACGTAATCCTCGGGCAGCTCGGGCGTGTCGACCTCAACCTCGTAACCGCAAACGGTGCACACAAACTTATACGTCTTCTTCTCCTCAGCCATGATGTTCTCCTCTCGAACGCGACTGGTGATGTACTTCGTTTATTAGTATAGATTCTCAATAATATAATGCAAGTATTTTTAGAACATTTCTAGCCTTGATACGACGAAGCCTTGGGCGGCGTCTTGCCCTTCAAGACCTTGTGATAGTAGTCATAGGTCAGCGGGGCCTCGCCGCTCAAGCGCTCGGCGTCCTCCACCTCGCCGATAAAGAGCAGGTGCGTGCCCACATCCACGGTATCAATCAGACGGCAGCTAAACAGCGCCGCCGCGTGCTCGGGCACATAGGGCATGCCTAGCGCGGTCTCGTGGGTCTCGTACTTGGCAAACTTGTCGTAGCCACTGCTGGTGCGGAAGCCAAAGTTGCCGATATAGAGCATGTCGGCCGTCTGATCGATCACGGCCAGCGCAAAGGCCTTAGCCGATGCGATTACGCCGGACGTGACATTTTCCTTGTTCACGGCAATCGAGATGCGCGGCGGCTCGGATGTCACCTGCACCGCTGTGTTGATAACGCAGCCGGCACGCAGCCCGTCCGTCGCGGCACTCACCACGTACAGGCCACTCGGCATGGTAAAGAACGCAGTTTTGTCCATAACGATCACTCCCCTAGCTCGGGTTGGAACCTCATGGATGTATGTACCCACAAAAAAGGCGGCACCCATAACGGACGCCGCCTTTGAGACATATGTGTCAGAACAGTAAGAAAGATGAGACGCCCGCAGTTGCGGTGAAATAGGGACTGAATAGTCCCTCAATCAGGCAAAACAGTCCGTATTCCACCGCAACTTATGAAGGGTGGTCAGCGATTGCGCTCTTTGAGGGCGCGGTCGATCTCGCGTTGGACATCACGCTTGGCCATGTCCTCGCGCTTGTCGTAGAGCTTCTTGCCGCGACCCAGACCCAGCAGCAGCTTTACGCGGCCGTCGGTATTAAAGTAGAGCTCCAACGGAACCAGCGCATAACCACGGTTGCGAAGTTTGCCGTCAAGAAAGTCGATCTCCTTGCGGTGCAGCAGCAGACGACGCCGACGGTCGGGATCGCGATTCCACACGCCACCATGGCTATAAGGGTGGATATGCAGGCCGACGAGCCAGCACTCCCCGCCGCGGATCAGCGCGAAGGTATCGGTGATCTGGCAGGCGCGCTCGCGAATCGACTTGACCTCGGTGCCGCTCAGTTCAATGCCACACTCAAACGTCTCATCGATAAAGTACTCGTGATGCGCCGAGCGATTCTTGGAAATGAGCTTGCGCTCGCGCTTACTGGGCATCGCCGGCCTCCTTGGCTCCATCGGCGTTTGAGCCCGCAGCCTCGCGCTTTGCCTTGCGCTCGGCGTTGAGCTCGGCGTCGCTCTCGCGCACCAGTTTGATAATCGCCGCGCAGGCTTCCTCGCCCACCAAGTCGCGAGCACGCACCGTCAGGCGCGTCGCCTCCTGCTTGTCGCCGTCGCTTGCAGCATCGGTCGCGCACATAATCAGGCAGATGGCAATCTCGGCCGAAGGTGAGGTCGGAACGCCCTGCAACGCCAGCTCGCCCATCACGTGCTCGTCGCTCTCCTCGGCGGCATCCGGATAGGTAGTATGGATCTTGTTGAGCAGGCGCGTCGTATGCGCATCGTTGGGCGCCAGGCGCAGCGCCAGACGCGCGCAGCCCACGGCAGCCGAAACGTTCTCGGTCTCGGGCTCCAAGAAGTACTGACCTAGATTGGCGTAAGCGCGGGCGGCGCACTTGCCATCGCTTGCACGCTCCAGCACCGAGAACGAGAGCGATGCCCATTCCTGCTTGTCCTCGAGAGCGCGGAACAGCTCGGCCAAATCCAAGCGATAGTTGCAGTTCATGGGGTCCCAACGCACAGCCTGCATCAAGGCGTTACGAGCACTCACATAATCCTGCTGGCGAATGTAGGCAAACGCCATGTCGGAGTACAGGCGGTCAAAGGGAACCTCGACCTGCACCAGCTCGCGCGGATCCTTCTCCACGCGGCGATAGGCCAGGCGCTCAAACTTGCTGTCGAAGCTAAAGTACTGGCGCTTCTCCTCCGTCTTGCACTCAGCGTCGATATACTCCTCGGCGAGCTCCACCAGACGCTCAAGCAGCGGCGTCGCCGTAGCCAGGTCGCCCTGCGCCAGATAGTTCTCGGCATACGTGATGTCTTCCAAGCTGATAGGCAGGTCCATGACAACTCCTCGGTCCGGGCGGCAGACTCAACGCGCGCCTTAAATATCGGTCAATACACAAAACCCGGGTCTCTTACGAGGCCCGGGCGTTCAATTTTGGTAGCCCGTACCAGATTCGAACTGGTGATCTCCGCCTTGAGAGGGCGGCGTCCTAAACCGCTAGACGAACGGGCCATATGTAGCAAATGCAATGGCTGGGATGGAGGGAGTCGAACCCCCATTGACGGAACCAGAATCCGCTGTCCTGCCATTAGACGACATCCCAATGACTGCATCGCTGCGCTCGGCTGTGCCTTTGCGCAAGAAAGAAATATACGGGAAGTCTCGCCGTGACGCAAGCCCCAATTTTGACTTTTTTGAAATTCAGTCAAATACGGCCAACACGTGAAGGACCTGTGAAGCACCAGCGACACGTACGGCGCCAAAGCCCGTAAAACATCCCACATCTACCGCTGGTAGATTACAACAATGCAGCACTCACGGCTGATGGCACAATCGAACTGTCATCATTGCACGGATATCGAGGCACCATGGACGAAGAGCTTGATTACCTATGGGAGACCCTGGGCCTCGAGATCACTGCTGACCTTTGGCCCGAACGGGACAAAATCCATCCCACACTGCGCCCCGCCATCACGGTGATGCAGGCAAAATACCGCCGTGCATCCTTTTTGATCATGCGGGTGTCATGGCACGCGGGACTCCCCGACCTTAAGCGAATCCAGGCAAGCCTCGTCGAGCTGTCCGGTATGCCGACCGTCATATCCGAGGCGCACCTGGAGCAGCGCC
>CABURG010000118.1 GCA_902493835.1 uncultured Collinsella sp.
GGGGCTTCCTTGACTACTTTCGCCACCCTGATGCCCCACCAGTCAAAAAGTAGTCAAAAAAGCCCCGTCCTAAATTAGCCACCTTGCCCCATCGGGCGGGAGCAGGTAAGATATACCGAGCGCCTAGCGCGTTCGATGGGTTCGGATGACGACATGTTCCGAATCTGGTCAGGTCCGGAAGGAAGCAGCCATAAGGAGCCTCTGTCGGGCATCCGAATCCATCGAGCGCACGGGCGTTTTTTGGTGCCGCGACATGGCCCGGCCGGCGGCGAGGTATTTGGTGTCTCGCTGGTCCTCGGCTTCGCCTGCGGGATCGCTCGACTACCAAACACCTCGCCGCCGGCCGGGCCCCGTCGTCCAAAAATCACCCGTAAAGGCGCGTTAATCTGAACAATTCAATCCCTTGTTTAGTGCTGCTCATTGGCTTTGCCAAAACATGTTCGGGCGCTTTGTCTCTGTGCCTAGTTTCCTGATTGTTTCGGGGGCTTGTTCTGTAACGAGTTGCTTACGCATCTCCAGGGCTCTCCGTACTATCATGAATCAGATTGAAGAGAGATGATGATAGGGAGCGCCTATACATGATTGAGCTGCTCAGGCGTTTTGGTGGTAAGTTTCGCCGGTATATGGTGATTGGTCCTGCGTGCAAGCTGATCGAAGTGATCTTTGACCTGCTGACGCCGCTGGTGATTGCCCAGATGATCGATAAGGGCATCGGTGCGCACGATGTGAACGCCGTTGTCCACTACGGTATGGTGCTTGGCGCCATGGCCGTGATCGGCATCTCGTTTACGCTTGTTTGCCAAAAGATGGCGGCGCTCACCTCGCAGGGCATGGGCACCGACATTCGCGGTGCGCTCTACCAGCACATCAATAAGCTGAGCTATGCCGAACTCGACCGCTTTGGCACGCCGTCGCTTATCACCCGCATCACCAACGACGTCAACCAGGTGCAGCTTGCCGTGGCGCTCGGCGTGCGTATGCTTATCCGCTGGCCCTTCCTGGCGGTGGGCTCTATGTGCGCAGCCCTTGCCATCGACCTTAAGCTCGGCATCATCTTTTTGATCTGCACGCCCGCTATCGGCCTGGTGTTTTGGTTTGTCATGGCGCGCTGCATCCCGTACTACAAGCAGCTGCAGGCAAAGCTCGACCGCATCGCGCTTATCTGCCGCGAAGGCCTTTCGGGCGCTCGCGTGGTTCGCGCCTTCGTGCGCGAGGACCACGAGCGCGAGCGCTTTGCCCAAGCTGCCGATGACCAGGCCAATACTGCCATCGCGGTGGGCAAGCTCTCGTCGATTCTCAACTCCGTCACGTTTCTTGTGATGAACCTGGGCGTGTGCGCCATCCTGTGGGTGGGCGGCATCCAGGTCAACGTGGGCGAACTCACGCAGGGCCAGGTCATGGCGTTTGTGAACTACATGACGCAGACCCTGACCTCCATCGTGTACGTCGCCAACCTGGTCGTGGTCTTTACCAAGGCGAGCGCGAGCGCGTCGCGTATCAACGAGGTGCTCAACTGCGAGCCGAGCATCACCGACGAGGACAACGAGCCGGTCGTGCTGCCCGAGCCGAGCGAACTGGCGGGTGGCGCTGTTCCGGTTCCCGCGCTGAGCTTGAGCCATGCGAGCTTCTCGTTTGGCGCCGGCGCGGCCAATGCCGTGAGCGATGTGACGCTGGAACTCCCGCTGGGCAAGACGCTCGGCATTATCGGCGGTACGGGTAGCGGTAAGTCCACGCTCGTTTCGCTTATCCCGCGCCTGTACGATGCGGGCACCGGCAGCGTGTGCGTGATGGGCGCCGACGTGCGCACCTGGCCGCTCGACCAGCTGCGCCGTGTGGTCGCGACCGTTCCACAGCGCGCGTCGCTGGTGAGTGGCACCATCCGCAGCAACCTGACCTGGCGCGACGAGGCTGCGACCGACGAGGATCTCTGGGCGGCGCTCGACATGGCGCAGGCGAGCGAGTTCGTGCGCAACAAGCCGCAGGGGCTCGATGCCCCGGTCGAGGCGGGCGGTAAGAACTTCAGCGGTGGCCAACGCCAGCGCCTGACCATCGCGCGCGCCCTGGTGGGCTCGCCTCAGATATTGATCATGGACGATTCCGCCTCGGCGCTCGACTTTAAGACCGACGCGGCGCTTCGCCATGCCATTCGCGAACGCAGCGTGCGCGGTGCCGCCGAGGGCGGGCTGCCGCTGACGACGGTGATCGTAAGCCAGCGCGTTTCGACCGTGCGCGACGTCGACATGATCTGCGTACTCGACCACGGATCGGTCGCGGGCTTGGGCACGCACGATGAGCTGTACGCGACCTGCCAGCTCTACCGCGAGATTTGCCAGTCGCAGCTTCGCCGCGAGGAACTCGAGGGTCAGCAGGGGAGTGCGGCGCCCACGCCCGCACCGATCGCCTCCGCATCCGTCTGCGCAAAGGAGGGCTGCTAAATGAATCCGTACACTTCTTCCGGTTCGGTCGCCACGATGACGGCCAACGTGTCCGGCAACGATAACCTCAACGACCTGGGCGACGGTCCGCGCCAGCCCGGCGATCCTGAGCGCTATCCCGTGGGTGCGGTGACCCACCGCCTGATGGGCTATGTTCGCCCGCACCGCGTCTCGTTTGTGGCATCGTTTTTGAGTGCCGCCGTCTCGGTGATTCTGCAGCTCTACACGCCCATCCTCATTGGCGAGGGCATCGACCTTATCGTCGCCGCCGGGCAGGTGGACTTCGATGCGCTGCTGCCGCTCGTTACCAAACTCGCGCTCGTCGTGGTGGGAGCAGCGGCCTTCCAGTGGCTGCAAGGCTACTGCGTCAACCGTCTGTCCTACGAGACGGTGCGCGACATGCGCGTGGAGGCGAGCGACAAGCTCAGCCGCATGCCGCTCAGCTTTATCGACGGCCATGCCCACGGCGACCTTATGAGCCGCGTGGTCAACGACGTCGATCAGGTGGGTGACGGCCTGCTGCAGGGCTTTACACAGCTCTTTACCGGCGTCATCACCATCGTGGGCACGCTCGCGTTTATGCTCTCCATTAACCTGGCCATGACGCTCGTGGTGGTACTCGTCACGCCGCTTTCCATTTTTGCAGCCGGCGCTATTGCCAAGCTCTCCAACAAGAGCTTTACGGCACAGCAGCGTATTCAAGGCCAGCTCGGTGGTCATATCGAGGAGTACGTAGGTGAGCAGAAGCTTGTCGACGCTTTTGCCTATGGCCCCAACGCCCAGCAGCGCTTCGATGCCCTCAATGCCGAGCTCTACACCGCGGGCGAGCGCGCGCAGTTTATGGGTTCGCTCTCCAACCCCGGCACGCGCTTTATCAATAACATCATCTATGCCGTGGTCGCTGTGATCGGCTGCGTGGGCGTGATCACGGGCGTGCCCGCGGCGCTCACGGTGGGAGGCGTGCAGGTTTTCCTGTCCTACGCCAACCAGTACACCAAGCCGTTCAACGAGGTCACCAACGTCATTACGCAGATCCAGACGGCGTATGCCTCGGCGCGCCGCATGTTTGCACTGCTCGACGCCCGCGAGCAGGAGCCCGATGCGTCAGATGCCGTGGAGATTGCCGTCCCGCGTGGCGAGGTGACCTTTGAACACGTGGACTTTAGCTATGTGCCCGACCGCAAGTTGCTGCAGGATATCTGCATCGAGGCCAAGCCCGGCATGCGTTTTGCCCTGGTCGGCCCCACGGGCTGCGGTAAGACAACGCTCATCAATCTGCTGCTGCGTTTTTACGATATCGATGCCGGCCGCATCATGGTCGATGGCCGGTCTTCGCGTGACTACACGCGCGCAAGCCTGCGCCGTGCCTTTGGCATGGTGCTGCAGGATACGTGGCTGTTCGAGGGCACCGTGGCCGAAAACATCGCCTACGGTTGTCCCGATGCCACGCGCGAGCAGGTTATCGAAGCCGCCAAGCGCGCGCACGCACACAAGTTTATCGTGCAGCTGCCAGGCGGCTACGATACGGTGATCGGCGAGGACGGCGGCACGTTTAGTCAGGGCCAAAAGCAGCTGCTGTGCATCGCGCGCGTCATGCTCACCGACCCGGCGATTCTGCTACTGGACGAGGCGACCTCGAGCATCGATACCCGCACCGAGCTGCAGGTTCAGGCGGCATTCGACGAGCTCATGGCCGGCCGCACAAGCTTTGTGGTGGCGCACCGTCTGTCGACGATCCGCAATGCCGACTGCATTCTGGTCATGCGCGACGGCCAGATTATCGAGCGCGGCACGCACGACGAGCTGCTAGCGGCAGGCGGCTTCTACGCCGAACTCTACCGCAGCCAGTTTGCCCAGTGAGCAAGCCCGTGGTGCAAATTAATCAATCGACAGACGGTGGTTTACATCTGTCACGTTAGTACTAAGATATTCATCTAATAAATCGCATTAGTGGCTTTAGTTTTGGGGGAAACGAGGCAACGTGACTATGACGTGCTCTTTGGTGGTTAACAGCAAGAGCGGTAATACCAGGATGGTTTCGGGCGCGATCAAGCGCGCTCTGCAGGCTGCGGGCGTTGAGTTTGTCCATGCCGCGGCGTTGAGCGACGATGCGGATGCAGATCAGGTTGCGCTCGAGGCGCAGGGCGCCTGCGCGGCCGACACGGTGCTCGTCGGTTTTTGGTGCGACAAGGGCGCGTGCACGCCTTCGGTCGCGACGTTGCTCTCCGCCTTGCACGGCAAGCGCGTCTTTCTGTTTGGCACCTGCGGTTTTGGGGCCGACCAGAGCTATTATCAGCAGATTATCGATCGTGTGACCTCCAATTTGGCTGAGGATGCCGAGCTTGCGGGCTGGGCGATGTGCCAGGGCAAGATGGGCCCCGCGGTCAAGCAGCGCTACGAGGCCATGCTCGAGCAAGATCCCGACAACGCCCGATTTAAGATGCTGCTCGACAACTGGGTTGCCGCAAAGGATCACCCCACCAAGGATGATCTGGACCATATGGCGGCGGCGGCCAAGAAGGCCGTGCTGGGCGAGTAGCCTTGCTGTTCGCGGTCCTTCGCGCAAAACAATACAAATGTGAAAGCCTCGAAATTCTCGAGGCTTTTTTCTTGACACTCGCGGGCGCAACCGTGGCAAGCGTTTGGGACGACATTTTCCATCACCCCGATGACGAGACCGTCCTGGACGACACGCTCGCATGCGTTCGCTGGATGTATTCAGAGTGGGACGGGCTTTCCGGATGCAAAAAAGACCACATGACGTGGTCTCCAACTTATATATGTTGCGGGTGCCCCCATGACAAGCCGCGCCTCAACATCGAGGCGTCTGCCCGGGCGGCGCGGAATGTAAGGTTCATCGCGAGTTCCGCACGAGCCGGAGAGCACTTAATGTGCTCTCCGTGCGAGCAGGACTGCCCGAGCAGGGAATCTTACATTCCGCGCCGCCCGGGCAGACGAA
>CABURG010000119.1 GCA_902493835.1 uncultured Collinsella sp.
TCCATGGGCGACTGCGAGCTGCTCGTGGGTGCCTACCCCGACTACAAGATCCACGTGCACTCCAACACCCCCAACCTGGTGCTCGAGCACATGCTGCAGCTTGGTCAGATCTACGAGGTCTTTATCCACAACATGGAGATGGAGGCCCACGACCGTACCGCCAAGATTCATGAGGACCAGGAGAAGGCCGCCGAGCCCGTCAAGGCGCTGGGTTTTGTCGCCGTTGCCGCCGGCTCCGGCGAGGCCGATATCCTCAAGTCCCTCGGCGTCGACGTGATCGTCTCGGGTGGCCAGACCATGAACCCCTCGACCGCCGACCTGCTGGGCGCGGTGGACCAGGTCAACGCGACCTCGGTCATCATCCTGCCCAATAACGGCAACATTCGCATGGCTGCCGAGGCCGCAGCTTCTGCCTGCACCGACAAGAAGGTCGCCGTCGTTCCCACCAAGACTGTCCCGCAGGCGTTCTCCGCGCTGTTCGCGGTCCTGCCCGATTCTGAGCTCGAGGACGCCGTCGCCGCCATGGTCGACGCCATCAGCGAGGTCCGCGATGGCGAGGTCACCCGTGCCGTGCGCGATTCCAGCGCCTCTGATGGCTCTCCGATTCACACCGGTGATGTCATGGGTATCATTGCCGGCTCCATCGACGTGGTCGGCTCCGACGTGAAGCAGGTCACGCTCGACTGCATCAACCGCATGCAGGAGGAAGAGGAGGGCGACGCGCTGACGATTCTGGCCGGCGAGGAGCTGTCCGATGAGGCCTTCCAGGAGATCGTCGACGCCATCGAGGAGGCTCAGCCCGACTTGGAGATCGATGCCCATCGTGGCGAGCAGCCGCTCTATCCTGTGATCTTCTCGATCGAGTAGGCATCTGCCCATGTCCGAGCTGTGCTCCGTGCCGCGCGTCTCGGAGCGCTTTGCCCAGAGCAATGCGCTCGACGAGGATATCGCGCGACTCAAATATGTTTCGGGTAAACGTGAGGAGGCCCTTCGCCGTCTGGGAATTCGGACGGTGGGGGACCTCCTTCTCCATATCCCTCATCGATATCTCGACTTTACGCGCTCCTGGTCCATTGAGATGGCTCCCATCGGTACCGTGTGCACGATTGTCGCCACGGTCGATCGTATCGTCCAAAAGCAGCCTCGCCCGCGTATGCAGGTGACTGAGGTCTCGCTGGTGGACGAGACGGGGGTGCTGCAAGTCGCCTTTTTCCGTCAGCCATGGATTGCCCAGCAGTTTAAGCAGGGAGACCGCCTGGCCGTGATGGGTAAGGTCGAGTTTGCCTACGGCTTTAAGCAGATGGCCTCTCCGCATTTCGAAAAGCTCGAGGGTGGGCGTGCCGCGGGCACCATTCTGCCGGTCCATTACGTGAGCGATGGCGTGAGCCAGGCGTGGATGCGCCGCATCGTAAGCGGCGCGCTTGAGGTTGTCGGCAATCCCTTCGACCCGATTCCCGCACGCTTACGCGTCAAGCGCCGCCTGATGAGCAATGCCCGTGCGTTGCGCTCAATTCATTTTCCATCGAGTATGGCCGAGCGCGATATCGCGCGCGCACGGCTTGCCTACGAGGAGTGCCTCTACCTTCAGCTGGCGCTGCGCCTGCGCAACGACGGCGGCCTGGTCGAAGTCGCTCCCTACGCCCATGCCGCGGGCGAGCACCTGGCAGCGCTCAATGAAGCCCTGCCGTTTTCGCTGAGCGACGAACAGGAGGCCGCATTCCAAGACATCCTGCACGATATGTGCGATGGCGGGCGCGTGATGAACCGCCTGCTACTGGGCGACGTCGGTACCGGCAAGACGGCCGTCGCCGCCTGCGCGCTGGCTGTCGCGGCCGATTCGGGCACTCAGTCCTGCGTTATGGCGCCTACGGGCGTGCTGGCGCGCCAATATGCCGATAAGACCGGCCCCTTGCTCTCGCAGGCTGGTATGTCCTGGGCGCTCCTGACGGGTGCCACGCCGGCGGCCGAGCGCGAGCAGATCTATGCGCAGCTGGAATCGGGCGAGCTCGACGTCCTCTTTGGTACCCATGCGGTCCTCTCGGACAACGTGACGTTTAAGCATCTGTCGCTTGTCGTCATCGACGAGCAGCACCGCTTTGGTGTGGGCCAGCGCAATGCTCTGCGTGCCAAGGGCCCGGGTGCCGACCTGCTCGTTATGACGGCCACGCCGATCCCGCGCACGTTGGCGCTCTCGGTCTACGGCGACCTGGACACGAGCATCATCCGCCATCGACCTGTTCCGGGGGCGGGCGTTACGACGCGCGTGCTCACCGAGTCGAGCCGCGATTTGGCCTACGGTGCCATCCGCGAGGCGTATGAAAAGGGCCAGCAGGCTTACGTGATCTGCCCGCTTGTGGAGCCGAGTGACTCGGCCGATGAGCTGGAAGACGTACCCGGTATCGCCCGCGACGACGAGGGCCGCGTGACCGTGCCTGTACCGCTGCACGATACGGCAACCGAGCTCGAACGACTGCGTCTGGCCCTGCCGGGACTTACCATTGAGCGCCTTCACGGCCGCATGCCGGCGGGGGAGAAGGACCGCGTGATCGATGCCTTCAAGCACGGCGAGATCGACGTGCTCGTCTCGACCACGGTGGTCGAGGTAGGCGTCGACGTGCCCAACGCCACCGTCATGGTCATCGAGAACGGTGAGCGCTTTGGCTTGGCGGCCCTGCACCAGCTGCGCGGTCGCGTGGGCCGCGGCAGCGTGTCGGGCACTTGCCTGGTCATGACGCACTCCAAGGGCAACGGTGGCGCGTCGGCGGCACAAGACCGTCTCCAGTCGCTCGAAAAGACCTCTGACGGCTTTGCGCTCGCCCAGATGGACCTGCGCCTGCGCCACGAGGGCGAGATCCTGGGCTACCGCCAGCACGGCGGCGTGACCCTGCGCTTTGTGGATCTGGACGCCGACGAGGATCTTATCGAATGGGCCCATTTGGACGCGGTCGAGCTCTTGCGGTATGCTTGCAACCTTGACTCCGTGGCGACGCGCCCCTTGCGCGACGCGGTCGCCATGCGTTATCGACATATCTTTAAGGAGGTCAGCGGAGGATGAGAATCATCGGCGGTGAATGGCGCGGCCGCAAGATCGAAGAGCCGCGTGGGCGCGATGTCACCCGTCCCACGACCGATCGCGTGCGCGAGGCATGCGCGTCCATGGTCATGTCGGCGTTCGACTTCGATCTGGACGAGGTCCGCGTGCTGGACGCCTTTGGCGGCTCCGGCGCCCTGGGAATCGAGATGCTCTCGCGTGGCGCCCGCTCGCTCACCACGTTCGAGATCGATCGCAATGCCGCCCGTCTGATCACCAAGAATATTGAGTCGCTGTGCCGCGACCGCTCGCGTTGGCGTGTCGTTACCGGCGATGTGTTGGCGAGCGCCTCGCGCGGCCGTGTGCCGGGTGGTCCCTTTGACCTGGTCCTGCTCGATCCGCCGTATGCCTTTGGCGCCGAGCCGGTCGAGGAACTGCTGCAGAATCTTTCCCAGCAGGGATTGCTGGCGCCCGGGGCCTTTGCCCTGTTTGAGCATGCCGCATCCGATGCTGGCGCTCATCCAGCTGGTTTTGAGACTGTGCGGGAGAAGCGTTACGGCATTACCTCGGTTGATTTGCTGTGCTGGGCGGCCGAGGACGAGAACGACCATGCTGACGAGAATGAAAATGACGAGCATGCGCCTTCGGAGGACACCCATGAATGACACCATCAACCGCGTGATCGTCCCGGGCACCTTCGACCCCATCACCTTTGGCCACATTGACGTGATTCGCCGAGCCCGCCGCATCTTTCCCAGCGTGATTGTCGCCGTGGCCGAATCACAGGGTAAAAACGGCGTGGGCACCACCTTTATGCTCGACGAGCGCGTGGCGCTGGCCCGCGAGGCCCTCGGCGATTTGGACGGCATCGAGGTACTGCCTTTCACCGGTCTGCTGGTCGACTTTGCACGTGAACAGGGGGCAGGTGCCGTCGTTAAGGGTCTGCGCGCTATGACCGACTTTGAGTACGAACTGCAGCAGGCCGACCTCAACTACCGCCTGGATAACGAGCTGGAGTCTATCTTTGTCATGAGTGCTCCGCAGTACGGCTATATCTCGAGCTCGGTGGTGCGCCAGATCGCGTCGCTTGGCAGCGACGTGTCGACGTTTGTGCCGCCCAACGTGGTCGAAGCGCTCAAACATCGCTTTTCGTGACGTTTTTTATTGCCTGGTGGCATGTGGTAAACTAACACGATGATATGTTACCTATGAAAGGAGACCGGATGCCGGGCGAGAATTTTCCTGGCGACAGGATCGTGAGTCTTGTCGACGAGCTCGAGGGGCTCATCGAAGAGGCTAAGACGCCGTTCGGCAAGAACGCCCAGATGAAGGTTATCGACGCCGACGTCTTCTTTAACATCCTCGATGAGATCCGCATGAGCTATCCCGAGGAGTGGCAGAAGTCCCGCCGTATCCTCAAAGAGCGCGAGGAGCTTATGGCCTCCGCCGCCGCTCAGGCCGATTCCATCATTGCCGATGCTCAGCAGCAGGCGCTCACCATTGCCGGTGAGCAGGAGATCGTCCGCTTAGCCCAGCAGCAGGCCGACGACATCCGCGACCGTGCCCAGCAGTACGAGCGCGAGACGCGCTATGCCGCTGAGGATTACGCCGAGCAGGTCTTTACGCACCTCGAGGAGAACCTTAAGAGTCTGACCGGCACCGTCACTCGTTGCCGTCAGCAGCTCAACGAGGGCGCCGCCCAGCAGAACGGTCAGTGGTAATGGCTGAGTTCCCGAGCGTAACCGTCGATCTTTCCGAGCAGCTCGAGTTTCCCGGAGACTCTTATCCGCTGACCGGCAAGGTCGATGTCGCCACCTACACGGTGGGCGAGAAGGAGTACCAGCTGCAGGACGGCATTTCCTACGACGTGGTCTTTACCAACGCCGGTACCGGTGTTCTGCTTTCGGGCATGGTCCGCGCTCACGCCACCGGCGAGTGCGATCGCTGCCTGGAGCCCGCATCGTTTGATATCGCAGGCGAGATCGAGGAGTTCTACCTCTTTAACGAGCCCGAGGACCCCGAGGCCTACGAAGACGGCTACGAGTTGCTGGGCGAGGACCGCATCGTCGATCTGGGCGAGCCCATCAACGATGCGGTCGTCATGGACACGCCGTTCGTCGTCCTGTGCAAGCCCGATTGCCGCGGTCTTTGCCCCACCTGCGGCATCAATCTCAACGTCGAGCAATGCGATTGTGCCGCCCGGGCGGAGGCCGAATGGGCCGCTGCCACGGAAAATCCATTTGCAGCATTGAAGAATCTCAAGCTTGACGAGTAAAACTGTGGTAGTATCGCTACTTGCGCGTAATCGCCACACTGGATAGTTCATAA